>CAZUCG010000557.1:0-2188 GCA_964619145.1 uncultured Lentisphaeraceae bacterium
TCTACTTCATGTCCCTCCTATCCCCGCCGACTGCTAAAACGCTCCCTGGGGGGATGCTAAGCTGGTAATTAATTTGAATTTCGGTAGGGTATACGCCCGGGCCGAGAAAATCTTGCACTATCCCGGCGTGTTCGGCGTTGTTCAGATGGCCGTTGAGGTCTATTTGCGACTCACGGATGTTATAACTCATTGTCAGGGAGCAGCCGGCCTTGGAAATCTTCTCCACAGTCGCAAAGGTTTGCGGAAATCGGGAATTGTCAGGCATCCCTGCGGCAATCTCGTTGGCGGCATTAAGAATTTTCAGATTAGCCAGCTCTAGTAGCAGCCAACAGCTAGTGCCTGCGCAAAATAATGCCCCGCGTTCAGTAAAAAACCGGAATTCCCGTATGGCGAACAGTCGGTCAAAGCCCCGCGGATATGTCTCCAGGCGCACTACTTCGCCTATTTTGGGATAGCTCAACAGCCGCAGTCGGATGCGCGATAAGACCCAGGAGCGCCCCTGTGACTGCAATTGCGGCAGGCCAAACTTTAGCTGGCTGGCGTGTTGTCCGGCGACTTCTTGGGCATAATCATAAATTGAGCGCAGTTTCAGTCGGCCATAGCGGTCGGCGTCGCTGTAACGAATCTGTAGAGAGTGAGCAAAAACATTCATTATTATTCAGTTGTCTTGCTATTGCAAATGAATGTTAACCTATTCATCGGCAACAAAGGACTATAGATTCGAATAATTACCAATAGTCTTTGCCGCTGCCGGCATAATTCAGGGCAGCTAGAACCCCGCAAGGACAGAAAATTAAATCCGGGAATCTGGTTTTTAGAATTCGCCGTTCAAATCACTGTCAATCAGCCATTCCAAGGAATCGATTTGCCCGGAAACTGATTGTCGCAAGGTCCGCAAGTCGTCATCGAGCTCATAATGCTCCGGGGTGGCAAATAAATAGTCGTATTCTTCGAATTCAGTTGTCAAGTTAGCGGGTTCAGCTGGTGCTGGGCTGGCTAGGTACTGACCGTTGTCAGCTCCGACAGTAAAAGTCTTGGCAAAAGGTTCGCTAACAGGCTCGGCGGCAGGCAGGCTGACGATATTGCTGCTGTTATCGTTAGTCAATTGCTGATAGGTGGCCTGGATAGGATCAAACAAGCGGTAGCCGGCCGCCAGAAAAATGACTAGCGCCGCGACTTTCCAACTCAGACCCCAAAAAACCTTCCCCCAATGCCGGGGCGGGGCAGGGCGGTAGAGTTGCCTCACGGTTGCTACCAAGACGTTGAAATCCTGTCGCGGCAGATGCTGCCGGCGGTCAGTTGCTTGCTCACAAAGCGATTCCAGGATATGCAATTCCGTCGCACAGGCGCGACAATGTCGGCTGTGTATACGCCATTCACGGGCGGCCTGGCTGTCCATACCGTCAACAATTGCTTTCTCGCGATAATAATCACAATTCTGAGCCATAGTTTCTCCACTGTTGTCGTAGAATTTTAACAGAGTGGTGCATCCGCCACAAAGCAGTGCCTTGGGGGATGTTCAGGATTTCGGCAATATCCTTGAAGGCGACTCCGCCATCAATGCGTAACTCGACCACATTGCGCAATTCATCAGGTAGGTTGTTGACCAGCTCGCGGATTATTTCCGCGTCGTTCAGATCTGACAGGGTCTGCAAAGGGTTGTTGTATTCGCGCGCTTCTGGCAGGCCAGTGTCATTGCCGGTGATTTCAAATTTCCGGCGCCGTTGTTTGTCGATAGCGAGATTTCGAGTGACCTTGAACAACCACGGCCCCAAGTTGTTATAGATCAAGCTGGCGGGTGGCTTAGCAATCAACTTCAAAAAGACCTCTTGGCAGATGTCTTTTGCCAAGTCCAGCGAGTTGATATAGCGCGCCGCATAGGCCACCAAGCGAGTCTCGTAACGCCGAAAAATAGCCTCGAAGGCCTGGGTGTTACCGGCCCGCATCCATTTGACTAGTAGATGATCCGGTTTTTCGTCATAATCGATATCGCTGCTTGTTGCTGCTGACCAGACTAATTCTTCAATTTGGGTCACTTCTTTTGTTGACACAATTGGCTCCTGTTTTCCTTTCCAATTCCAAGCCCTTCGCCCAGCATTATTTCAATAACGCTGGGCGAAATCTTTTATTGACCTTCAGGGATATTTATTAGTGGCGACCAGGGCAGGTAGTTGTCGCCCGCGTTGCT
>CAZUCG010000558.1:0-2176 GCA_964619145.1 uncultured Lentisphaeraceae bacterium
GAGGTGGAATAAAAAACTTATTACTGGACAATATTCTTGGCATACAAGTACGGCTGGCGGAAAATTTGCCCCGGGGTCAATTTTGGCCTGCAAAACAGCAAAGAGACAATATATTGTTATCTTTACCAGCACAGGAGAGATAACATGGGCGATTTCACTGGTTATTATTCCTTTGGGGCATCCTGGGATTTCCGGTGGGAAGGTTCAGCGGAATGCTATGCCGAGAAGGGTGGCTGTAAAGTACTATTTGCTGGCGCACTGCGTAATCAGCTGGACCTTGCTGTAGTGCTGAATTGTTCGCCGGACTTGTCAGCCCCGGCCCTGTTTTTGGAGTTATATCTGAAATCTGGCGAAGCCGCGGTGGCAAAACTGAATGGCTCATTTTGTTTTGCCTTACTGAGCAGTCAGCCACAAAAACTGTTGCTGGGTCGCGACCAGTTGGGTCAGTCTTTCCTTTTTTACGGTCGCGATGCTCAACAAAGGTTAATCTGCTCTAATCGTTTGCCACTCGTTGTAAAACAGCCGAGTTTGAAGCGCGATATCGATTTGTTGGCCTTGCAGGATTATCTGGCGCTGGGATATGTCCCTAGTCCGCGTACTATCTACCAGGCGATCGCTAAAGTCAAGCCCGCCTCACTGGTGCAATTCTCAGGACAGGCCGGTACAGCGACGAGCTTGACGTACTGGCAGCCGACGTATTTGCCGAAGCGTGCGTTGCCTTGGCCGGAAATCGCCCGGGAATGCAAACGCCTGTTGGAGCAGGCCAGCAAGCGCTGCTTGCGGAGTCATCAGCAGGCCAATTATCTGCTCTCAGGCGGCATTGACTCCGGGGTGATACTGGGCTTGTCGGCGCCGCTACAAGAAAATTCAGCTGAGGCTATCTCGATTGCTTTTGCCGAGCCGTTGTATGACGAAAGTGCCTTGGCTGGTCTAACTGCCGCCAAGCACTCAATCGCCCAACGGGTAATCAATGTCGGGCCTAAGGACATTGTCGGCTTGGGGCCATTGTTGGCCTGGTCGGGCGAGCCGTTCGCCGACTCGTCGTTATTACCGACGCATCTGGCAATGCAGGCCGCCGCCCAGAGTGCTGACGCGGTCTTCACGGGTGATGGCGGTGATGAGCTGTTCTGCGGTTACCGCCGCTTGCAATTTATGGCCTGGAGGTGCTGCTGCTGGGGGATTCCGGCTGGAATTTGCCATTACTTAGCTAAGCTCTTTCAGCATTGCCTGCCTGTCCCGAAAGAACAGCGCAGCCATCTGGCTAGTCTTAATCGGATTATCCGGGCATTGGCGTTAGAGAAGACTGCCTGCTATGCCAGCTTCCAGGAAATTTTTTCTCGCGATTGCCGCCAGCAATTACTAGGGATCTCTCAGGCCGACGATTATCTGCTTCGCTGGCGTGAGCTCAGCACTGCTTATCCCGGCGAGGATTGGGTCGAGAAATGCGCTGCGCTGGATATCCTGAGCTATTTGCCCGATGACGGCTTGCGCAAAGGTGACATTGCGATTGCCGGGTTGGGCTTGGACCCGCTCCGGCCAATTCTTGATCTGGATGTCGCAGAATTCGCCTTAACTCTGCCTAGGAGGGATAAAATCAACCTCTTGGAATGCAAACGGCCGTTGCGTCACCTGGCTCGGGATTTGCTGCCGACCGAGCTCCTGAGGCAGCCGAAACGCGGTTTCGGCACACCGGTCGCCTCCTGGTTCCGGGCTGAGCTCGCACCGGTGATACGGAAAATGGCTCGTACGCTGCCGGAATGGGATACTCAGGGTTGGTTAAACCGTGCCTTCGTGCAAAGGTTGGTCACTGAGCATCTGGAACAGAATGTCAATCACGCGCCACAGCTCTGGACGTTGCTGTGTTTGCAGCTCTGGCGCGAAAATACCCAGTCCTAACCGTGGAACCGGTCAGTCTAGAACTGCATAAGGAATAAACAAGATGAGTAAGACAGCGGCAGAATTGCTGGAGATGTACTATCACGATATCAGGAGTCACCTGCTGGAAACCGCGGCAGCTTTCGACCGGTTTGAACGCGTCGCTGGGGCTGAATTTTCAGACCCACGGCTGTCCGCCTTGCGGATGATTGCGGGCATTGCTTGTGATGATCGTCCTGAGCGGGCCAAACGTCTATTGGAGGCATTATCTGATGATTGATGACAACACTGGCAAGTTGAT
>CAZUCG010000559.1:0-2164 GCA_964619145.1 uncultured Lentisphaeraceae bacterium
ACCCTTCAAGATGTGCCCGCTTCGCTGCGCCTTGGATAATCAGCCAGGCATTTTTGCGCCACCTGGTCGGCCAGGGTCTCAATCAGCTGGCATTGTGAGTTACTAACGAGGCTGATAATTTCCTTGCTGAGATGAGAATAATTCACCGTCAAGGCCAAGTCATCGTTGGCGGCTGCCGGGCGGGTATCGAGGTAGATAGTAATATTCAGGAACATCACTTGCAGCAGTTGCCGTTCTTTTGCCTTACAGCCGATATGAGCAGCGCAACGTAAGTTGGCCAAGGTAATGCTGTCCCACTCGTCGGGGCTGACGGGATTGGCGAAATCAATCATTCTTGCTATCCTCTTGTAAATCATTCAGGATCTCTTCGGGGCATAAGTATTTGTTATACTCGGCATAAAAAGGGAAGCGCTGGCGTAATTCCGGTGCGAGGTTAGCCGGGATATAGCGCCAACGCCGATATATCCAGAGGTATTGTTCGGGATAGCGTCGAATCAGCTGAGCATTAGTCTCCAGAATTGCCGCGGTCAATTCTGCTACTCCTGAGTACTCCCAGGCTGGTTTGGGCAACGGCTGCAAGCATAAGGTGAAATTTCCGTCTGCTTGTTTGACACAGGCTCCGGACACGATGGCTACTTTTTCTTGTATTGCGATACTGGCCGGCAGGCGGCTAGTTGGCGCAGGCAACGAAAAGAAGTTACTGAACATCCCGCCGTGTTTCGGGCTGATGTTTTGATCAATGAGCAAGCCGACGGTTTTGTTGGCTTTAATGGCCGCCTTGACTTTGAAGGCAGCGCCTACGTGAGAAATGAGCTCTGCGCCACCAACGCTTCTAGCATTTCGCAGTAGCGTATTGAGCTTGAGGCTGCTTAAAGTGCCGGTTACGACAGCACATCTCCTGCCGGTGCGGGGAATAATTCTTGCCAGAATTTCCCAGTTTCCTAAATGCGGGCTGCAAAAAATCAAGGGCTGGTCGTCGGGGTATTCTGCTGGTATCTGCACCGAGATTATTCGGTCATTAATGCGCTCAGGATGCTTGAGTGAGAGCAGGAAATCGCAGGCTAATTCGACCATAAAGCAGAGGTTTTTTCGGCGCAAGGCGGTGATTTCCGAATGGTTTTTTTCCGGGAAAGCAATTTTTAAGTTCGCTTCGATAATTCGGATACTCCCAGCCAAAAAAGGTCGGCCCAGAAAGACCAGTATTTTGGCCATCCTGCGGGTGGCGGTCAGTGATAGTCCGCCTAATAGCAATAACGCCAAAGCGATACCGCCATCGAGGGCGAATTCTCGGATTTGCCGATACCAAGGCTGAGGTTTTTTATTCGGTTCTAAATTAGCAAATAGGTCTGACAAAGGTGAAAACTCTTATGCTGTGAATCGGGTAATTAACAATACATTAGGTCGGCGGGTGGTACGAACAGCTGAATGATTGGTTTGGCAAATTTAACTCAGTTCGTCTAGTTATAGCTGGCCGTGCAATCGGTTACTTAATTCAGTCTAAGCTTTTTTGCTAACTGTGCGTTGAAGGAGCATAAAACTTCTGCGGGGCTGTTCTTGGTCAGTAACTACACCGATGGCAGAAAAACCCGATTGCCAGCGCTCCTGCAAAAGCGGCACTAAGTCACGAAACTGCTGTTCGGAAATATCAAGCCAAAATAGTTCATCGGGTACAGCGGAGAACTCGCAAGCAGTTAAGACGACCAGAAAGTCGTCATCGATTTGGCACAGTGCTTGTATCCGCATCGCTTGACTGCGGCGGCAGGCTTGAATAATGGCGGCAACCACATTTTCCGGCTCAATGATGATGTCGTAAAAATGAAAAGAGAGATATTTATCCGGTTCCATATTGATGTAGTCCTTTTGCAGAGCGTCAGACTTAAAGCTGGGCTCATTTATGGGCCTTGATTATTCGAGAATCAAGGAGCTCCCCGCTTTGATGACAGGGATGCGCGAGGCAACAGCCGTGATATCACCAGCATCGACTGCCAAACGAGGAGAGATTTCCAAGCTGATGGCTGGAGTGCCATCAGCATTGCTGGGGATTGACACACCGGCCTGTCGCAGCCATTTCAGACTGCGAGCCAGCAACGCAACCCGACAGCTCTCTGGCGAGTCCTCGCCAGTGGCATTTTTTATCGGCGCGAATTGTTCGTCGCGATCAGCC
>CAZUCG010000560.1:0-2162 GCA_964619145.1 uncultured Lentisphaeraceae bacterium
GCGAGAATGCCTCCTACGTAGCTTGTTTGATAGAAGCCGAAGCACCATTCCTAGCCTCGCCGGAAACTGAACCAGCTAGCTTGAATACTCTTAAGCACATCTATCGCCGGAAAATCGCGCTGGATGCGTGTCAGGCACGAGCTGCCGCCGAAGTAGAACGCATCACGGCCGCCCTGAAAGAAAATGACCACGATCTCGATAAGGCGGCTGGTGAAACTACCTTCGTGGAACTCGGCTCCTTCGGACGCTTCGAACCCGGCGACTTGCAACAAAAAGCCCGAGTCAGCGATATCGGCACCGTCCTGCAGGCCATCACTAAGGCTGAAGTGAATACCCTGCTGCCGCCATTTAAAAGCAACAACGGCTACGTTTTACTTTATCTGACCGGCAAGAGCATCCCAGATGATGAAAATACCCGCAGTATGCTGGAGAATGTGCGGAATTATTTACAGCAACAGAATAAACAAAAAGCACTGACGGACTTTTACGAGCGTTTGGAAGCTGAATCGAATACTCAACTCGTCGAAGGACTCAGTAGCAAACCCACCCGCTGAGTAGCCCTGAAGCGAAAATCCACAGCCCCGCCGGGAACCCCCGGCGGGGCTGTTTTGTATCAATGACTCGCGCTTCTGAACAACCCAGTGACGAGATATTTGCCAACAGAAACTTGCATTCTTTAGCGCCGGAGCTATATTTTTCAATACCAGGGCCACAAATCCTGCTGAACGCTAGCGCAGTACAAGCAGGCCAGAGGGCCGAATTCAGCGCCCAGAACGCCAATAACCCTCAATTGGGATACGTTAATTATAGAGCATTCAATTGATTTGCTGCGTGGTATGAATGTATAATCGACAGTGACTTGCTACTATAACAAATAAAAGTTTGCTGATGAAACGATATACCGCTAAAAATGCTCCAGGTAGAGCCTTCACCCTGCTGGAATTAATGATCGTGCTGGGGATAATCGCCATCCTCCTGGGCCTCACTCTGCCGGCATTCCTGAAACTGAGCAAAAGCAACGCCGTCGATGTCGCCGCCCGGATGGTCGCCTCGCAATTGCGCCTGGCCCGGGCCGAAGCAATCGCCCGCAGGCAATTTGTCGCAGTCATTATGCCCGGCAGAGACCTTATACGCGGCAGTGACAACAGCGAAGACAATCCGGTAATCTACCGCTACCAGAGCTTCCGAGCCGCAGTCGTGACTAAAGATGGAGAAAATGGTTATATTTTCAGCGAATGGGTCGCTGGCACAAAATGGACCTTCCTGCCAGTCGGAGCAGTGATCGCCGAAGCAGATGGCGACTACGATGAATTGACTTCGGACGATCCCCCTGAACCTAAAGGTGATTCTTGGAACATCGGAGATGACGATGACACATTGCAAAAAGTCAGCGACAGCACCAGCCCGAACATTAGGATTTTTGCTGGCGTCTCAAATACTAATGTCCGGGCCGTGATTTTTAAGCCCAATGGCCGTTGTGTCCAGAAAATATATGTAACCATTATGGAAGGGGTGAATGCTACCCCAGAGCCAACTTCGCAAGAAGAACTCGAAGCTGAGTCAGAATTCGAGTCAGAATTCGAGTTCCAGGGCTATAACAAAAACAATATCCGAGTGCTGGAAATCAGCCCTTTCACTGGAAAAATCCGCTTCCTTTTTTAACCCCAAACGGCGCTCAATAAACATTTTGACTAATACCTGCATAGTCTATCGCTAGCAATAACTATTATGCGCAAGCCAAATAACTTTACTATGATTGAGTTGATGCTCGCTCTCGGCGTCTGTGCCATCGGCATCTGCAGCATTATGGTCCTGTTCCCTATCGGAGCTAACGCTAACCGCGATGCCGCGATGGAGACGTATGCCGCAAACGCAGCCGACCAGCTGCTGCATTATTTGCAATATCAGCTGACAACTGATGCTGATTGGAATTTGGTATATTCTGAAAGTGCTGAAGAAAAACCCGAAATTCCTGAAGAACCTGAAGGTGGTTATAGTCTTCAAGTCTTGAATGATTTAGCCGCTGACGACGAAGACAAGAAATGGAGTAATTTAAGTGGCAATATCTATAAGAACAAGGATAAACCCCAGGTTTTTCAGGTTATTAGCCATCGCAGCGGAGATAGCAAAGTTGATGTCGAGCGAATTGATTTTCGAGCAAT
>CAZUCG010000561.1:0-2155 GCA_964619145.1 uncultured Lentisphaeraceae bacterium
TTGATACTGGGCCTGGAAAAAATCGACCAAGTGGTCTTGAAATTTGAATTTCATAATTAGCAATTCTTTTGAGAGCTCTGTGGGTAAGGACAAGTCTTTGTCCATTAGGCCAAGCGTATGGCGGCGCTGTTGCCGTGTGCGTCCAGGCCTTCACATTCAGCGAAGCAACGAATATAGGGTAACTCGCGTCGTAGTGCTTCTTGGTTATATTGGATCAGGCTGGCTCGGCGGAAAAACATCTCGACTGTCAGGCCACTGAAGTATCTGCCACTGCCACCAGTAGGTAATACGTGGCTGGGACCGGCGACAAAATCGCCCACCGGCTCCGGCGTCCAGTGACCGAGGAAGATGGCGCCCGCAGCAGTAATTTTTTCGGCAGTGGGTTCAGGTTGGGCTAACATCAGCTCGAGGTGCTCGGGAGCATATCGGTTCGCCAGTTCAATCGCCTCGTCCAGCGATGCGACTTCCAGCAGATACACGCCTTCCGCAAGGACCTTATGCAAGCAATCAGAACGGCTCAAAAGGGCACTCTGGCGTTGCAATTCCGCCTGGACTTGCGGCAGCAGCTCCGCTGCAGTCGTCAGTAATACGGCCTGTTCCCGGCCGGAGCCGTGTTCTGCCTGCGAAAGCATATCGGCGGCAATAAAAGCAGGCTTGGCGGAAGCGTCGGCGATGATCATAATTTCCGATGGCCCGGCGACCAAATCCAGAGCGACTTGGCCATAGACTTGCCGTTTGGCTGCTGTGACGTAGGCGTTGCCAGGACCGACGATCTTCTCTACTTTGCGGACACTTTCGCTGCCATAAGCTAAGGCGGCGATGCCATAGACACCACCGAGGCGGTAGATTTCCGTGGCCCCGGCAACTTGGCAGGCGTGCAGCAAGGCGGGATTCAATTGGCCATTCGGCCCCGGCGGAGTGATGACCACAATTTCTGGCACACCGGCTGCTGCAGCCAGAGTCACGGTGTGCACAACCGTGGAAATCAGTGGCGCCGTGCCACCCGGGATGTAACAGCCGACCCGCGCTAAGGGCGAGAATTGCTCGCCCAGAGTTACTCCCGGCCGAGGAGAGAAAGACCATTTTTCAGGCAGGCGTTGTCGGGCGAAATCGCTGACTTGCTGTACCGCGAGCGCGATTGCCTCGCGCACCGGAGCAGTGATCGCTTGGGAAGCGGCAGCGCATTCAGACGCACTGACCGCGAATTGGGCCGGGGTCAGCTCCACGTGGTCGAATTTAAGGGCAAATTCGCAGAGCGACGCATCGCCGCGTTGCCGTACTGTGGCCAGGATATCGGCGACTTGGCTGTCGATGTCGCTGCTGAAAGCGCTGCGGTTAAGCAAGGCAGATAATTCTTGCTGATAATTTTTCTGAGCTCGTCGGATGATTTTCATAGTGGACCTGTATTTAGGAATCAGGAGAGAGGCATTGATCCGCCCTTTGCTCTGAGGTAATTAGTATACCACGCCTTCAGTAGCATCGCTGACTAATTCTATGTTGTCGTCTACTTTGACAAAACAGAAGTACTCCGCGTCTTTCAGGATAGCGGTGCCGTCATTGGGCATAATAGAGTGTATCGCAGTGCCAGGGATAGTGAAGATATTCCCGGAAGGGGCCATAACGCTGACTTTGCCACAGTCGACGCTGGCCCGGCCGCGCAGACAGCGTAATTGAACCCGCTCATTGGCGATAGATAGCACTTTGATGAAAACTACGCAAAACTTCCGGCCTTCAAGATACTGTAACGCTGATTTCATTTCACATCCGGGGCGTTTTTTTCTGGTCCCTCAAGAAGGACATCCGGTGATCAAGCATAGAGTGGGCCCGCTCGGCGAGGTTCTCTAAGTGTGCGGCCATACGCTCAAGATTAGCCAGCAATTCTACATAAATCACGCCATTCTCGACACTGCAATCACGGCTGTGCAGGCGTGCTTCGTGATTAAGCTCGAAGCGAGTGGTGATTTGGATGATTTCGCCGCAGCGCTTGATGACTTTGTCGATGGTCGGCCGGTCTTGCCGGGAAATACCGTCGATTAACATCCCCCCAGCTTCGCTGATGTAACGTTCGATTTCACTGATTTCTTGTAACGCACCGGGCGAAAAATCCTGCTCGGTAGCCCTCAGGTTGTTGATTAAATCGAAGATATTAATCGCT
>CAZUCG010000562.1:0-2154 GCA_964619145.1 uncultured Lentisphaeraceae bacterium
GAAAGACAAGCTTCTTCCCTAGGTCCCAACTTCAGGACGTGACCAAAATTTTATGTCTTGGAATCGTTTAGCCAAATGCATTATACTGTCGGTGTCGCCGAAATTACCGATAGCTATTTCGGCTGGGCGGCGCGGCAGGAAGTGCTTGTTCACTCTGATAGAGTTACTGGTGGTCATTGCCATTATCGCGGTGTTGGCTTCGATGCTCCTGCCTGCCTTGAACAAAGCGAGGGCGAAGGCTCAGGAGACGACCTGTCGGAATAACTTTCGCCAATTCGGTTTTGCTTTGGTACAGTATTTCAATGACTATGATGATTTAATCCCGTTTGGCTATGTGCCAGGCGGACATTTCAGCGGGTATGCCAGCGTCAATGGGCAGGCCTGGTATTGCCGGCTGGCTTCGTATGTCGGCTTTGAGCGGGTGAATTTCTATCAGCTGCGTGCTCCTGGCACGACGGGGACGTATTCCGCTACCAACCCCGCCTCGGCGACCGTATTCAAATGCCCGAGCCTTCCGGGTGTCGCGATTGGCTATGCGCCTTGCATCAACTCATCGGGATATAACAAAGCAATTTTTCATACCCCGGAGCTGGACCTTTACAATGGCACGGTTCGGCACATCAAGATACCCAGTATGCGCGGGTATCTTTTTGATTCCGCGCTCTCCCATTGTATGAATGCATACGGTGAAAGTGCCTTTATCAACCGGCATACCGACAGTATGAATATCCTCTATTATGATGGGCGAGTGGGGGGTGAAAAAGTGGCAGTGTTGCGGACCCACGGTTTTAGCAACCAATTCACCAGCTATTCGACTTTTAATATCTTCTATTGAGAAAAACAAAACCACCTCTCGGAGGATGTCCTCCGAGAGGCGGTTTTCTCTGAAGCGCAGCAGGAATTATTTTCTCGTCTTGGCGAACTCTCGGATTATGCCTGTTTTTCGCTGGCCGCCTGCTGGAACCAATCTTTGATCCATTGAGAGACCGCGACTGCTGGCTGGTCGATATCGTCTTTATCGAAGGTGAAGTCATTTCCCTGTTGATGTCCAGCTAGGAGCAATAGCCCGTGATGGACATCCTTGAAGCGCTCTTCACAGAAGCCCCGGATAGTCTTACCAGTCTGCTGGCTCTGAGCCAGAATTTTATTGGCCGCCGCTTTTGAGAAGGTGATTTTCAAATTATGCTGTTGTTGGAAACGCTCGCAGAAGGCCTCTACTTCCTGCCGCTCCAATTGCCGGGCTTTTTCTCGCCCCACCAGTAGCAGCTCTTGCAGAACAGCGTCGGGATTAGCGACCAGCTTCTGACTCAACACCAGCTCGTCCACACCGTTACCGGGTAGCTCGAATTTAAAGTCCCGAAACAGCCGTTCCAGGATGGTCATCAGGCCACGGGCGCCAGTTTTTTCTTCGCCGGCCCGGCGGGCAATTTCGCCTAGAGCCGCAGGTTGCGTCTTGAGGGCAATGCCGTAACCGGCAAAATTTTCCTGATATTGTTCTAGGATGCCATTCTCCACCGTGCTGAGGATTTTTTCCAAGTCATCGTTTGACAAATCATCCAGGCTCACTCGTACTGGTAAGCGCCCGACGAATTCCGGCTCGAAGCCGAACTTTACCAAATCGACCGTCTGTACTTGTTTCAGGATCTCGGCGTCATTGTCGAGGGTGTATTTTTCGCCTGAGTGGAAGCCGATAGAGGCACTGCCTAGCCGCCGCCGGATGATGGCTCCGATATTGTCGAAGGCGCCACTAACGATGAACAAGATGAATTTGGTGCTGATGGTGCTGGGTGGCATTTGGCCGGAGTTCTGCAAGCTCATCATCGCCTGCATTTGCCCCAGCATATCGGTTTGTCCGACTAGCTTGACATCGGTTTCCTCCATTAGCTTGAGCAAATTGATCTGCACGCCGCGGCCAGAGACATCGCGGTTGCCATCTTGGCTTTTGCTGGCGATCTTGTCGATTTCATCAACGTAGACGATACCGTATTGGGCCAACTCCACATCGCCTTTCGCGACTTTAACCAAGTCCCGGACGATATCTTCGACGTCGTAACCGACATAGCCGGTCTCGGAGAACTTAGTGGCGTCGGCCTTCAGGAAAGGCACGCCGAGCAGCTTGGCGATGCAGCGCATCAGGTAGGTCTTGCCGACACC
>CAZUCG010000563.1:0-2149 GCA_964619145.1 uncultured Lentisphaeraceae bacterium
CGTTATCCGAATATTGTCAGTGACAACATCCCTGGTCCCAAGAGCCAGGCTTTGCATTCTCGGGCAGAGCAGTTCTATCGTGGTCTTTCTGGACAAGTGCGGCTGTTCCCAGTTTCGTTTGAGCGTGGCAGCGGCTGTTTGCTGGAGGACGTCGATGGCAATCAATTCATTGACTTTTCCAGTGGCATTTATGTCACCACCCTAGGGCACTGCCATCCCAAGGTTTCCCAAGCTGTGGCGAAATATGCCCATCAGCTGATGAACGCCCACGACTTTACTACTGAAATCAAGGTCCGGCTGCTCGAGAAGATGGCCCAAGTCTTGCCGGGTGACTTGCGCTCCTTCCAACTCTACGACAGCGGAACCACCGCTGTGGAAGCCGGCTTGCGCACTTGTCGAGCCGCCACCGGTAAGCACGAATTCATCAGCTGCTTTATGGATTTCCACGGCAAAAGCGGTCACGCCATCGGCCTGGCCCGGATGAGTAAATTCAGCGGCCCGACCAGACCTGGTGGATTCTATATGGTCCCCCGGCCCGATACTTATCGACCCTGGTGGACGCGCTCCGATGGCAGCTTGGACACCGAGCGCTACCTCGAATTCTACGATACATTTATCCGCGAATCCACGACCGGACAAGTCGCCGCATTCGTCCTGGAGCCAATTCAGGGCTGGGGCGGCAGTATTATGCCGCCGGATGACTTCTTCCCAAAATTGCGAAAATTCTTGGACGAGCGCGATATTCTGCTGTTTGCCGACGAGGTGCTTACCAGTATGGGCCGTACCGGCCGCTATCTCTGTCTGGAGAATTGGGATGTCCTACCGGATGTGGTGACTCTAGGCAAGGGCTTCGGCAACGGCTTCCCGGTTACTGCGATGGCCGTGCGTACGCCATACGCTGATGCCGTCGATAAAATCAGCGCCTCCACTAGCTACGGCGGCAACCCGATGGCTTGTGCTGCCGCATTAGCCTGCTTCGAGGTTATCGAAGAAGAAGGCCTGCTGGAGCACGCCCGTGAACTCGAAGTGCTGTTCAAACAGCGGATGGCGGATTGGCCGCGCAAGTACGGCATTGTTGGCGATACGCGCTGCAAGGGCTGCCTGCTAGGCGTGGAGCTGGTCAAGGACAAAGACAGCAAGGAACCCTATGACGCGGCCGGCAAAATGGTTTATCAGAAGGCCTTCCGTAAGGGCCTGGCCTGGATCCCCGCCGGGCATATCCTGCGGATGAGCCCGGCGATTGTGATGCCCAATGAAGTCGCTATGAAGGGTATGGATATTATCGAAGAGGCCATCGCCGAAACTGATAAGGCGAGACCTTGATTACCACTAGAGGAGAGAAGACTATGAAAGTATATAACGTCGGGATGTTGGGTTTTGGCTTTATTGGCAAAGTCCACGCTTATGGGCATCTGAACTTACCGCTGTTCTTTGACCAGCAGGATTTCGCCAGCAAAATAACTGCCGTCTGCACCTCGCGGCTGGAGACGGCTCGCAAGGGCGCCGCTCAGGTCGGCGCAGAACACGCGGTCACGGATTACCGGGAAATCACCGAGAACCCAGCTATCGATATCGTGGATATCTGTACTCCGAACCATCTGCATTGCCAAGAACTCCTGAGTGCTATCCGGCACCAGAAGCATATCTATTGCGATAAGCCGCTGACCGCGACGTATCAGCAGGCGCAGGAAATCCAAGCCGCCTTAAAAGATTACCGCGGCATTTCCCAGATGACGCTACAGAACCGTTTTTTCCCCATCACTATGCGGGCTAAACAAATTATCGAGGAAGGCCGCTTGGGCGAAATCCTGGAATTCCGGGCCTCGTACCTGCACTCCGGCAGCTCAGACCCGCAGGCGCCCCTGAAATGGAAGCTCTCGGGCGCGGCCGGCGGCGGCGTAGTCGCCGACTTGGGGACTCATATCCTGGACCTGATGCAGCATTTCCTCGGCGATTTCAGCGAGCTGAACGCGATGACCTGCATCGCTTATCCGCAACGGCCGGCAGTTGACAACCCGCAGCAGATGCTCACCGTCGATGCTGAGGACAATATGCTGGTTACAGTAAAGTTACCCAATGGCGCCATCGGCTCCATCAGCGCCTCGAAAATCGCCACCGGTTGCGAAGACGAGGTGAGTTTCGAAATCTA
>CAZUCG010000564.1:0-2149 GCA_964619145.1 uncultured Lentisphaeraceae bacterium
CCGGTATTACCCGACTGGTGCTGGCGGATTATTGCATATTCAGAAGGGCCAAGAAAAGACGGACGAGTTAGCAACCACTTCCGTTTGGACCTCCCCAATGGCAAATACAAAGTCCATCTATTGGCAGGTCTTTTCCCTAGCAGCAAGAATTCCGCCTGTCAATTTTCCCTCTCTGCCCAAGGTCAGACTATCCAGGATTTCTCGCTATTGAGCTTGCATTACGCCCGTTATTTTTTCCCCGTCGAAGTCATAAACGGGAAATTGCAGTTGACTTTTAGCGGTGCGGTCGACTTCCCAGATCGTCCTGGCACAGCGGCATATTCTCCTGGCAGTATGGCCAAGACTTACACCCCGGGCTGGGCCATCAATGCCATCGTAGTTTATCCTTATCAGGACCGGGTGGCAGCCGAAGCACAGCTGCATTCTGACGAAATTGAAATCGTCGCTCATCTGCCAGAGGAATTGGCCAACTATCAGGAAGTCGTGCCACAAGAGGCAGGCATTGCCCAATACCCAGCCGTCTGGCAAAAGGCCGGCTTCGCGCTCTTCAGTCGTCCGTTAGGTGAGCGTATCTATCCCGGGAGTCGGCCACAAGCCGAGGAGTTACGCGAATCGTTACAGATTCGGGCAGTCGCCGGCGAACCACTGTATCTGACCTTTGGGCTGTTGCCCTTGAAGGACTTAAATAACGTCGCGATTACTCTTGAGAATGCCGACTTTCTGACCGTCAAGGAAGCCGTGGCGGTGGCTTGGCCACTGGGGGCCGGCAAATATGCTCAAGAACCGTGGTATTTTGATGATTATCAGTACCTGGACCAAGATTTAACCAGCGGCAAGACTCGCTATTTCTGGCTGGCGGGCAATCTTCCTGCTACTGCTCGTCCAGGAATTATCACCGGTACGTTGAGGATTGCGCCTGAGGGGCAAGAGCCGACTCTCTTGCCTTTATCAATCGAAGTTTTGCCCTTCCAAGTAGCAAAAAAGCCTTTTGCTTATGGCGGCTATAACCCGCCTGGCTATGGTCGCTCAGCAGCTTATGAAGACCTGCTCGCGGAAACCTGCCAGAAATACTCCCTCAATGCGCACGTACTCTACTTAAACCCACAGAGAGATAATGACTGGCAACATTTGCAGGAGCGCGCCAAAATTTACCAGCGGGCTGGTGTCCCTGGGCCATTTGTAGTATATGTCAGCATCGATGACCGGCAGGAAACTATGCTGCGCAATAAGAAGATTGAAAAATTGCCTGATGTAGTAATTGCCGATCAGCTCGCTGTCGCCAAGCGCTTCTTGGAACTGATGCAGGAGCCAGGCTTCCCCGAGCTTATTTACACTGCGATGGACGAAGCACACTGCAAAGGCGAGCCCTATTGGTCCGAACAAATACGCCTCTTCAAGAGTATCAAGGAAGCATACCCCAAATTGCGCATTGCGGCTTCTGAATCGGAAAGAAGCTACCGCCGTTCGGCCGCGTATGTCGATATGCCCATCGTTTTCGAAATTCCGGATTTCCGGACCTTAGACTACAGTAAGACCATCTGGAGCTACCCAAATCAGTGTATGTTAGAGGTGGCCGACATCAACGCCGGGCGTTTCTGCACTGGCTGGCTGCCCGCCTTGACCGGCTTGAATGGCATTGTCCCGTGGATGTTGTTCTCATCACGACCCGACAGCGGCTTACGCAGCAATCCCTGGACGATGCTAGTCCAACTCTCTGTCGGCGGCTACCGTATTCAGCCGCGGCTGGTGACCGTGATGGGTCAAGTCGGCATCTGGGACCAATACTACGCTCTGACCCTGAAAAACAAAATTGCCGAGGCCAAACAAAGCCCCTCTGTTGCCCGGCAACAGCTATCGGCAGAACTGCAAGATGTCCTGAATTTGATTGCCGAGGATTGTAAGCCCTCGTATATGTATTATTACCACAATGACTATTGGCCGGCCTCTACTTTTACCCGGCTGCGAGAGATCGTCACCGATGGTATTCTCAAACTCGATGCCCTGGCCAAACAATAACCTCAAGCGAACGCATTATTAATGATTTTGCACTACGTGCTGGAATTTCTCTCTGCCGCAGATTTTGTCTGACTGTGGCATAAAACTCAACCAAGGAATGATATGAAAATCATTGACGCCCACAACCATCCTG
>CAZUCG010000565.1:0-2134 GCA_964619145.1 uncultured Lentisphaeraceae bacterium
TGTCGTGCTGATGGGGATGGGCGAGCCATTGCATAATCTGGAAAATTTGCTGCCGGCATTGGAGTTGCTTAGCGCACCCGAGGCCTTCGGTCTGGGAGCGAGGCATATCACTATCTCGAGCAGTGGTATCGTCCCCGGTATCAAGGCCCTGGCCGAAGTCGGCCGGGCCTGGAATCTCGCGATTTCCCTGCACGCCACCAGCGACCAACAGCGCAGCAAAATCATCCCCGCGAAATACCGCTACCCGATTGCCGAAATCAGCGCCGCTTGCGAGTTGTTCCGGCAGCAGACCAACCGGATGCTGACTCTGGAGTACGCGCTCCTGGCTGGATTCAATGACTATGCTGCTGACGCACAGCGCCTAGCCGCACTGGCCAAGCAATTTCGCGCCAAAGTCAACTTAATTCCCTGCAATGCCGGCCCCGGCAACTACCAGGCACCGACGCCGCAACGCTGCCGGCAGTTCCTCGCTCGGCTCCTGAAACTTGGCACCCAGGCGACTTTGCGGTTGCGCAAGGGCGAGGCCATTCAGGCCGCTTGCGGACAACTCCGCAAGCGTTCGCAAGATAATGACCGCCAGTTCTAAAGGCCGCTGAACTCAGACTAATCCTTGTTCTAACATCGAGTTCGCGACCTTCAGGAAGCTGCAGATATTCGCCCCGACCATATAATTGCCGGGGTAGCCATATTTTTCGGCCGTGTTGTAGCAATTCTGATGAATATTGATCATAATCCGATGCAGGCGCTGTTCCACATCCTCTCGGGTCCAGGACATCCGGGTGCTATTCTGGCTCATCTCCAAACCAGAAGTGCCCACACCGCCGGCATTAGCCGCTTTCCCAGGAGCATAAAGAATAGCGTTTTCCAAGAATAGGTCGATGGCTGGCGGGGTGCAAGGCATATTGGCGCCTTCGCAGACTAATTTGCAGCCCCGTCGGAGTAAATCCTGCGCATCTTTTAAGGTAATCTCATTCTCTGTCGCTGAAGGGAAGGCACAATCGCAAGGAACATCCCACGGTCGTACGCCCTCGCGATAGATGACCTTGAACTTATCCGCGTATTCTTTGATGCGGCTGCGGTGAGTGTTCTTTAACTCCATAATCCAGGCCAGTTTTTCCGCATCTATGCCCTCCGAGTCGTAGATGCTCCCGTCTGAATCCGACATCGTCACCACTTTGGCCCCCAGCTGAATCAACTTCTCCGCAGTGTATTGGGCGACATTGCCTGAACCTGATACCGCACAGACTTTGCCAGCAAAATCATCGCCGCGGGTCTTCAACATCTCGTTGGCAAAAAATACCGAGCCGTAGCCGGTCGCTTCTGGACGGATCAAGGAGCCGCCCCAGTTTACCGCCTTGCCAGTGATCACGCCGTTGAATTCGTTGGTCAAGCGCTTGTACTGCCCAAATAAGTAGCCAATTTCGCGGCTACCGACGCCAACGTCGCCAGCAGGCACATCAGTGTCGGGACCGATATGACGAAATAACTCACTCATAAAAGCCTGGCAAAAACGCATCACTTCCCGGTCCGAACGGCCCTTCGGATCAAAATCCGCACCGCCTTTGCCACCACCCATCGGTAAGGTCGTCAGCGCGTTCTTGAATACTTGCTCAAAAGCCAGGAAGCGCAAAATGCTGGTGTTGACGCTAGGATGAAAACGCAAGCCGCCTTTGTAGGGGCCGATTGCACTGTTATACTCAATCCGGCAACCGCGGTTCACGTGTACACGACCGGCATCATCTTCCCAAGTGACCCGAAAAGTAATCTGCCGCTCCGGCTCTACCAAGCGCTCTAAAATGCCATTCTGGGCATAGTGTGGATGCGCCTTCAAGGCCGGAACTAACCACACCAAAACTTCCCGCACCGCTTGGTAAAACTCCGGCTGGCCGTGATTGCGAACCAAGACCGACTCTAATACTTGACCTACATAGTCTTTCATCAATAACTCCTATAATGGGACTGCCAGTAACTAAAATTATAATCCGGCTAAAATATCTAGCAAAAAATATGCCATATAAATAAACCTGTTTGCTTTGTCGCCCGTAACTAATCCGATTATAGTTAATGGCGCCAACTCAAAGCAGCGGCAGACGCATAAATAAACTTAAACACAGGGTTTTTAGCCTGAGAGAAT
>CAZUCG010000566.1:0-2129 GCA_964619145.1 uncultured Lentisphaeraceae bacterium
TTGCTGTTGTCTTTGTCTAAACAAGAGCCATTTACCACATATAGCTCACAGCCGAAAATCGGCTTGATGCCATTTTTTTTGGCGACTTGAATTAACTCGTAACAGGCGGACATATTGCCGTGGTCGGTGATGGCCACAGCCGGCATACCAAAGGCTTTGGCGGCAGCGGCGATATCTGAACAGCGCTCCGTCCCGTCAAGTAGACTGTAATCGGAATGTACGTGTAAATGAACAAATGGTATTGACATAATTTTGTTTTTTTATGGTTAGCCGACGACGTCAGCGCCATCGGGGAATTCATTCCTCGAATAACTCTTTCGAGTCACTCTGCCGGGGAATATTTCAAGGCTTTTTGCTGTGCAACGATCTGGCTTCCCAGGTTTAGAATCTCAGCCCGCAGGTCTTCGCCTTGCTGGGCACGCAACAATAGCTCGCCTTGCTGCCGGCAGAGCAGGTCGTGTTGGGGAAAAAAATTCTTCAGCAGGAAGAATATGTACTTCAGCAGTCGGAAAGGCCCGAAGGGCATTACGTCGTACACACCTGCAACGGCGGCGCAGTTTTCCTGCCGGATGGCTTGGCAAATGGCAGTAGAGCTACATTCGGGTGCCAAGACAATCGTATAGACGCTCGACAATGAGTCATCGTTACCGTGTCCGTGGTAATCGCTGGCACCAATCAGCGGCTTCTGGAAGCCATCGCGGCAGAGTTCACAATAGCGGGCATTCATCAGTCCAGTGCGATAACTTTCGCAGTTACCCAGTTCCAAAGCCTCGAAACGGTTACTCTTGAAGACCAACTCATTCAGCAATGGCGTGGCATTGTAATGACTGCGACCAGCACCACTGCGCCAATAAGGATGGCAATAAACCGACAGGCCACCCAGCTCGCGAATTTTATCAAGCAACACGTCACAAATTGCGGCTTGCAAGCGCTCGTATTCCGGATAACCGTCGTAATGGCTTACTCGTGCCGCGACCAGGGCGCGGTACTCTTGTTCTTCAGTGCGTTGCCAATCAGAGACACTGCTGGGGGCACCCAAGTTGAGCAAATGTATCGCCCCACCAGAGATCGGGTGCACTTCCTCACCGGAGAGGAAGGTCAGGCCAGCTTCTCTGAGCAGCGGGTCATTCAGGGGCGGATGCCAGTAGCGGTGGTCGGTGATAGCCAGGAAGTCAAAGCCCGCGGCCCGAGATTTAGCTGATAATTCTGTCGGGCTGAGGGTGCCGTCAGACGCTGTAGTATGGCAATGCAGATTGCCCTTATAGGGATTTAACCCAAACCAGTCCTCCGGCAAAGAATAGAAATTCAACAGCTCAGATAGGCATTGTTCACCTTTCTGGGCAGTGATGGCTAGTGTGTACTCGCCTTCACAAGAGGGGCGTAACTCCAGCGTTAAGCAATCCTCGCGCAGACGCTGGACTGGCAGCTCGTATACAGTCTCTGCTGTTGGCCCCTCGCCAAAACCATTTCGTCTGTGCTCATTGTAACAAACTAACGAGAACTCCCAGCCAGGTTGAATGAGAGGACCCAAGAGCGAAATCTCAATTTTGGCTGGGACATCGACCTGATACAGCAACGAACGCAACGAAAAATATTCTGACATAGCTAATCTCGGTAGAGCAGGGCGGGCAATGCTATGGTGGTCATTCCCGCCCGTTGCGTTTAGCGGCTGAAAGCGGCATCAAATGCTCCACCAGCAGGAGAGAAGTCGATGCTTTTGACAAAATTGCAAGCGTCAGTAGCGCCGTATTCGCGGTCCATACCGCTGTCTTCCCATTCTACCGACAACGGCCCGGCGTAGCCAATGAGGTTCAACTCGCGAATAATTTCCTCAAAATCGACATCGCCGTGGCCGGGGCTGCGGAAATCCCAGCCGCGGTTCGGCTGACCGAAATTCAGATGCGAGGCGAGGATACCGCTGCGGCCATCCAGGGTGACCTTCGCGTCTTTGATATGCACGTGGTAGATGCGGTCAGGGAAGGCGCGCAGGAATTCTACCGGGTCAATGCCTTGCCAAACCAAGTGACTCGGGTCGAAATTAAAACCGAAAGCCGGCCGACAATCAAGTGCCTCCGAAGTCCGTTTGGCGGTGTAGATGTCGAAAGCGATTTCGGTGGGATGGACTTCCA
>CAZUCG010000567.1:0-2122 GCA_964619145.1 uncultured Lentisphaeraceae bacterium
TGCCCAAAGCAAGTTAATTTAATACCTTGTAAACAAATTTTCAAACACTGGGGGGGGATAAAAAACTCCCCCCCTGGGTGGGCAGCAAAATATTGATTGCTGTTTCTGCTCAAGAAGGTTATGCTGCGACCAGCAAAAGCGAAATCCGCAGTTACCATTTATCGGCAGCATCTTAACCAATTAAGGGACAATAAGTTCACCGGGGCAACCAAGTCTGCTACTGTTAGCCACCGGCAACTACCACAAAGCCAAGCAGTTAATACCATCATTATGCAATAGGGCATAATAACCAAGGCTGGCAAACAGGCCGCCCGCCTAGTGCTGATCGCCGTGGTTCTGCTCAATGCTGGATGATACTCTGGTCGTAGTCGGTCGGAGCCTCATAGCCGAGAAGATTCAAACACGTCGCCGCGATGGAGCTGATGCCCAGTCCGGACGGCAAGCTAGTTTGGTAGTCACCCTGATAGTTCGGATCATAGAGCAAGCACGGCACCGGATTAAGCGAATGAGCAGTCTTGACTTTGGGGATGCCGTTTTCCATAGAGACGCTGCCGTCCTTCTGGTGTTCGTACATATCATCAGCGTTGCCGTGGTCAGCGGTCACCAGCAAAACACCACCTGCCTTGGCGACGGCCTGTTTTATTCTGGCTAAGCAAAGGTCAACACACTCCACGCCAATCTGGGCCGCCTGGAAAACGCCTGTATGGCCCACCATATCGCCATTCGGGAAATTGCAGCGCAAGAAGTCATACTTGCCGCTGGCAATCGCGGCCAACATCGCGTCGGTGATTTCCGCGCCTTTCATCCACGGGCGTTGCTCAAACGGCAGCACATCAGAAGTGATTTCCAGGTAATCCTCTAATTTAGGGTCAATTTTTCCAGATTTGTTACCGTTATAGAAGTAAGTCACGTGCCCGTATTTCTGAGTCTCCGAGCAAGCCAAGGTACGTAATCCCAAGCTGCAGATGAATTCTCCCACCGTGCGGTCGATTGCTGGTGGGCTCACCAGGTACCGTGAGGGGACGTGGAGGTCACCATCATACTCCATCATTCCAGCGTAAACCACCTCCGGACGGCGGACACGGTCAAAAGCGTTGAAGTCGTCTTGTTCGAAAGCGGCTGTGATTTCCAGCGCTCTGTCGCCCCGGAAATTAAAAAACACCACACTATCGCCGTCGTGAATAGCGCCGATAGGCCGGTCATTAACATCGGCGATGACGAATGCTCCCAAATCCTGATCGATAGCAGCTGTTTCCTTGCGCAGCGTCTCAATAGCAGTCTTGGCATCCGGGAAATAGCGTCCTTCGCCTAAGACGTGGGTCTGCCAGCCGCGCTCGACCATCGACCAATTCGCGTTGTAGCGATCCATAGTGATATTCATCCGGCCACCGCCAGAAGCGATGCGGGCATCACAGCCGCCGGCCTGGATTTCCAGCAAGAAATTCTCGAATGGCAGGACGTATTCCAGCGCCGAGGTCTCGCTGACATCACGACCATCCAAAAGAATATGGACCCGAATTTTTTTGACCCCCTCGGCGGCTGCTTTCTGCAGCATTTTTTTGAGGTGGTCGATATGGGAATGGACATTGCCATCGGAAAAAAGGCCCAGGAAATGCAAGCAGCTATCTTTGGCGGTAACGTTCTCGACTACTTCCCGCCAGGCCTGTCCACGAAACATCTCAGCAGTGGCAATAGAATTACTGACCAGCTTGGCGCCTTGGTCAAAGACTCGGCCGGCACCAATGGCATTGTGGCCGACTTCGGAATTTCCCATATCATCATCGCTAGGCAAACCTACTGCGACTCCGTGCGCCTTCAACTTAGTATGTGGGCAATTAGCGTGCAAGCAATCCAAGGTCGGTGTATTAGCGGCTGCCACAGCGTCACCGGCAGCATATTTACCATAGCCGACTCCATCCATAATTACCAGAACCAGCGGGCCTTTCCGGCCCTTAAACCATTGCGCTTTTGGCAGTTTCTCCAACATCTATTGATCTTCCTTTGGCTTCTTCACAGAGCAACAAACAAAAAAAACTCGATAAGACATTTAACTTAATGCCAAAGCAGTGTTTTACAACTGAAAATGACCTCAATGACTGGCAAAAAAACAAATTGCCAATAC
>CAZUCG010000568.1:0-2119 GCA_964619145.1 uncultured Lentisphaeraceae bacterium
TGTGGAGACCAACCAAGTCCCCCCCCAAGTTTTTCGTGGACAAAAATTGTTTTTGCCTTTTTGGGCGGGCTCTATCTAGCAGCGTTAGCCGTGGCAGCGTAATTTTAAGTAATAATGCAAATCAGTGAACATTATGCGGTTAACTATTCTTAGCGTTTTGTTGTTGGCAGTGGCTGCTTGGGCAGCAGAACTCGAGTTCCGTTCGACCTTCGAGAGCTGTGGGGTATATTTTTTTACCCCGGCGCTGCGCTCCTGTCAGATAACCTACCGTGAAAAGGGTACGGAAGACTGGCTTTCGGCGTTCGAGCCGGTATTCGACCGGAATTATCAGTCTTGCTATCGCACCAGTATCGTCGATTTGCGGGAAAACACCGAGTACGAGGTGAAAGCCGAAGGTTCTGCTGGTGAGCCGGTGATAGGGACATTCCGTACTTGGGCCGACGAGGTCCCGATAGCTCAGGAAATTATCTTATCACCCGGTGAGGTGACTGCTGGGGTGGTCATCACCGCCAAAGGCAAGCCGGATGGCTATATTTGCTATACCGCCGAGCCCGGCACAGTGATCGACGGCCAGAATAAGAACGAGGCGCTGCTGCTCGATGGCGCCGAGTACGTGATTGTCAAGAATCTGAAGGTCCGTGGCGGCAAGGATTCCGGCGTGAAATTGCGCAATTGCCGTTATGTGCGCCTGGTTAACTGTGAGATTTCCGAGTGGGGCGATGCGGCTACCTGGCAGCTCGACCGTGGTTCCGGGCGCTTGCGTAATGCCCAGGGCCGAGCGCTGTGGAATAAAAATGCCATCAGTCTCGACCGTGGCTTCGGTCAGGTAATAGAGCGCTGCTATATCTACGACCCGGCTTTGACTGCTAACGCCTGGCGCTACGGTCATCCTGATGGCCCGCAAGGAATCGCGGCCTGGAAGCCGGAATCGACGGTAATCCGCTACAATGACATCTGTGGCAGCGATTGGCGTTGGTGGAATGACGGCATTGCCGGTAGCGGAAATTTCGACCTTGACGGTGGCCTCAACCGTGATGCCGATGTCTATGGGAACTATATCGCCTTTGCCAATGACGACGCGATTGAGCTCGACGGCGGCCAGCAAAATGTCCGCTGCTTTCGCAATTATTTTGAGCATTGTTTTATGGGCATCAGCGTCCAAGGCAGTATGACTGGCCCGTCGTTTGTCTTCGAGAATCTTATCGTCAACTTGACAGATGAATTTGGCGAACGCGCCAGCGCCTTCAAGACGGCGAATTTATGGAACGGCCATTATACCGGGTCATTTTTCTACAACAATACGTCTGCTAATCCCGGTGGTGTGCTGAATATCCCCGAGAATATGCAGTTGGTGGCTAAAAATAATATCTTGCGGGAGATTAAGAGCCCGGCCCGGCGTTTCCTCAAATGGGGGCACTCACACAATCTGGTTGAATTGCCAGCAGGGGCCCAGGACCGCATCTGGGAGCCGTCCTTCCAAGCACCGGAGAAAGGCGATTTCTCGCAGCAGGCCGACTCGCCGGCATTAGGCGCCGGTGAGCCGATTCCCGGCTTGAACCGCAAGCAGACGGACATTGGCGTGCCTCGCGAGTTGGTGCTGCCGTTGCGAAAATTTCCGCTGCATCTATCGGAGTGTCGCCAGGTTAATTTCACGGTCACGGGCGGCCTAGCTTCTGCCTCGCAGTCGGTGCCGGTAAGTGCAGTCGGCGCCTCGGTGAGCTTCACAGTGCGAAAAAGCGCTGACACCAGCTGGTTTGAAGTGCGGCCGGCAAACGCGACTCTGCGGCCGGGCGAGTCTCTGACCTTGACGGTGCAAATCAAGCCGGAGCAGATGGCCAAGCAGGTCAATTACCGGGGGGCTTTTTTCTTACGGACTCAGGCTGGCTGGTCACGTCCGGTCACAGTCAGGGCGGTGACCGACTTTACCCTGCAGACTATTTCCAGCCCGGAATGTTATGAATTTGTCTTGGGTGCACCGTTTTCGCCGTTGCCTGATGGCGGTGTCCGCTTGGAGGGCTCAGAGATGGTCAAATTCGAGTTTGAGCAACCAGAAGACGGCTATGTGTGTCTATTATTAGAGGCTCGGGCAGCTGGGCCGATTCCCACTCACGACTCAGTC
>CAZUCG010000569.1:0-2112 GCA_964619145.1 uncultured Lentisphaeraceae bacterium
GCATAGCTTAACTTTTAGGACCTCAGCATGTTGAAATATTTTTTGATCGGTATTGTGTTGGCTATCCATATTTTTGTGGTGGCGATTTTTTGGTTTGGCGACACCCTGAGTGTAGCTTCAGGTGGTGACACTTCTGAAACAACTGAAATGGCTGCTGCTGATTCCGCGCTCTCAGCGCCAGAATCCTTAGCGGCAAAGGGTCCGGCACCGAAGGATTTCACTTCGACCCGGCTGGCGAATTATTCCGAGCAATATTTTAGGCGCAATGACCTCAGCCTGCCTGCGGCAGTTCTTAAGCTGGCAAATAATTGCCAAGCTGGAGCTGTGTTTGTGGTTGAGAGCCGCACCATTCTTTGGGGAAAAAACGTCGATATTGCTTATCCGATCGCTTCCTTGAGCAAGATGATGACGACTCTGTTGCTGATGGAGGAGATTCATCAGGGTCGGCGCGGGATTACTCTCCAGACACCTGTTCGAGTGACTAAGAATGCCTCGAGGATCGGTACTCGTCAAGTTTGGCTGGATCCGAGAGAGACTTTCACTGTCGATGAATTGTTGAAAAGCATCCTGATTCGCAGCGCCAATGACTGCGCCTATTTGCTGGGTGAATTTCTCGCGGATGGCAGTCACGATGAATTTGTGAAGCTGATGAACGCCCGGGGCAAGCAACTCGGCTGTAGTAAATTTATGTTTTACAATGCACACGGGTTGCCGTTCGGCAGGCAGGGTCTAGAGAATAAGGGCTGTGTTTTGGAATTGGCCTTTTTAGCCGAAAGGCTGTGGAAATATCCCGAAGTGATGAAATGGACTGCTACTCGCCAGGAGTTTATCCGCGAAAACACCAAGAAGCCATTCCAATTGGACACCACTAATCGCCTGTTGCGGAGTTGTCCCGGAGTCAACGGGATGAAGACTGGTATGACTGACCAGGCCGGCTATTGCCTTGTGGCGACTTGTGAACGCCAACAGGGGCGGGTTATTGCTATAGTGATGGGCGTCAAAGGACGCGGTGGTGATAAAATTCGCGATGAAATCGCTCGGCAGTTGATCGAATGGGCTTATTCTAACCAACTAGGAGGTAACCAATGATGACCGAAAGAGAAATTCAAGCAGCTTTACAGAATGGGCTGATGGTTCGGTGGAGTAGTGAGCCTTTGCTGGGCAGTATCTACGGTGAAGAAGAAGTTGCTGCAGCAGTGGCCGCGATGCGCGAGGCGATGGATTTCACCAAGGGTTTTGGCTTTTCAGCCAGTCCTATCCCTGAATTCGAGCAAGCTTTTGCCCAATACGTCAATGCGCGGGATGCGGTAGCGGTTAACAGCTGTGGGCCAGGGCTGGATATGGTTATGCGGTATTTGGATTTACAGCCAGGCGACGAGGTCATTGTTCCCTCTTGTAATTATACTGCTGCTGCTTTGGCTGTTATCGGCGCCGGCGGTAAGGTCGTTTTAGGCGAATGTGATCCCATTAATCTGCAGCTCGACCCTGCTGACCTGGAACGAAAAATTTCTCCTCGGACGCGGGCGATTTTTCCAGTTCATTTCAATGGGCTGGCTGCGCCGATGGCGGAATATCAAGCTTGTGCCGAGCGGCATCCGCATCCAGTCTATGGCCCGGCTAAAATTGTTGCTGACGCCGCTCGGGCGTGTGGCGGCAGTTATCTTGGCGAGCGGATCGGTGGTTGCAAGTACGCCTGGGCTACTGTTTTCTCATTTCATACTATGAAGAATATGACTACTTTGGGTGAAGGCGGGATGATCACTACCGACGACTTAGAGTTGTCGGCCTATTGTCGATCGGTGCGGATGTATGGCTTTGCTGCTGGTGCCTGGGGTACTTCGAATGTAATGACTAAAGTCCAGGCGGCAGTGGGACTGGTGCAGTTGGCTAAACTCGACAGTTTTATTGATATGCGGCGGGCTGTTGCTGCCCAACGTACGCAGTTATTGACAGGTCTGCCAGGTTTGCAGTTGCCGTCCGAGCCTGAAAATTACCGCCATAGTTATTATCTTTATACCTGCCTGGTGGACGAATCCTTGTCTGGCGAGAAACGTGACGCGATTATGCAGCGGATGGAGGAGGAATTCCAAGTTCGTTGTGTGATTGCCAATC
>CAZUCG010000570.1:0-2108 GCA_964619145.1 uncultured Lentisphaeraceae bacterium
ACAACGGCGCTGCAATCCTGATTTGCCCTGGCGGTGGATACCATCGCTTGGCGTTCGATAAAGAAGGGACCGATTTCGCCCGCTTCTTCAACAGCATCGGCTTCTCGGCTTTTGTCTTGCAGTACCGTACTTTCGAGTTGAAAGAACAGTGGGGGACTAGCCCGTATGGACCACTGCGAGAGGCGCAGCGAGCATTGCGAATTATCCGCTCCCGGACCAAGCAATATGGCATCTGCCAGAATAAGATCGGCATTGTAGGCTTCTCCGCCGGAGCGCACCTGGCGGCTTGCGCTGCGACCTTATTCGCTGACCAAGATGAAGCACGGGCAGACTTGGCGGGATTCTCTGCTAAACCAAATTTTTGCGCCTTGATCTATCCAGTAGTGACATTCGTGGGTGAGAAGCGTCATTACGGCTCTGCCCAAGCGCTGTTGGGTGAAGGCGCTGAGCCTGCCCTGTTGCGGAAATTCTCGCCTGAGGTCAATGTCACTGCAGCTGTTCCACCGACCTTCTTGCTGCAGGCTGTCGATGATAGCGTGCCGGTTGAGAATAGTCTAATTTTTTTCAATGCCTTGAAAGCGGCCGGCGTGCCGGTTGAAATGCATTTATACCCCAAGGGTGGCCACGGCTACGGTATGCGACAACGCGGCCTCCCTATTGACACTTGGCCGGACCGCTTGCGCGATTGGGTTTTGGCTCAGTTGTAATGATTATGCGACGAACTTATTTAGGAGATTGATTATGCGAGTAATAGTGATTATGGCCGGTGGCGCTGGCGAACGTTTTTGGCCTTTGTCAAGGCGCAACCACCCCAAGCAACTATTGACCTTGACTGGCAGCGGTCAGTCGCTGCTGGCCGAAGCTGTAGAACGCAGTATGGCGGTTGTCCCGCCCGAGAATATCTTCATAGCCACCGGACAGAATCTGCAACAGGCGATCAGGGCAGCAGATTTAGGCATCCCTGATGAGAACGTCATTGCTGAGCCCAGCCGCCGCAATACAGCCGGCTGCCTGATCTTTTCGGCCGCGACTATTTTGGCCTTGCACCCCAACCTCAGTCCTGAAGAAGTGACAATGGGGGTCTTGACCGCTGATCACCGCATCCCCGATACAACGCCTTTTGTCGAGACCGTGCAGGCCGCGATGGATGCGGCGGAGAGCCAAGATAGTCTGATTACCATCGGCATCCAGCCGGTGCGCCCGGAAACCGCCTACGGCTATATCGAGATAGCCCATAATTCTAAATCGCTGAACACCAGTGAGCAGGTACAGCTGCATCCGGTCGTCAGCTTTAAAGAAAAACCAAATAACGCTACCGCTGCACAGTTCATTTCGTCTGGTCGGTATTACTGGAATAGCGGGATGTTCTTCTGGAGACTCTCGACCTTCCAAAATGAATTTGGCCGGGCCAATCCGGTGATGGCCGAGACCCTGGAAGACCTCACCGATGCATTGATGGCAGATGATGACACTAGGGCTAAGAAAATTTTTGACGCGATGCCCAATATCTCTATCGATTACGCCTTGATGGAAAAATCTGGTCGGGTCAATGTCATTCCGGGAAATTTCCTTTGGGATGATCTAGGTGCTTGGGACGCATTGTACCGGACTTTCCCTCTGGACAATAATGGCAATGTCAGTTTTGGCGAGCCGGTCCTCCTTGACTGCCATAACAGCATTGTCTATAATGCCCCGGGGCAAAAGAAAATGGCTGTGGCCGCTGTCGGGCTGGAGGATATCATCGTGGTGGTCAACGACGACGCCGTGCTGGTCATGCCCAAAGACAAAGCCCAGGATGTGCGCAAGGCGGTGATCGACTTGCGGGACCGCAACGCGGGACAGCTCTAAGGAGTACCCAGCGACGCCGGGCGGTTTTTATTTTTGCCCAATGACTTGCATTGAATGTAATCAGAGATTATATTCAAGACAGTGGTTTTTTGCTGTTCTTTTCTTACATTAAATAATCCAGGAGATGAAGTTATGAAGAAGGATAAATTTTTTACCTTGATTGAGCTGCTGGTGGTTATTGCCATCATCGCCATTCTGGCCGGGATGCTGCTGCCGGCTCTGGCCAAGGCTCGGGAACGGGCTCACCAGACCACCTGCTC
>CAZUCG010000571.1:0-2106 GCA_964619145.1 uncultured Lentisphaeraceae bacterium
GGAATATGACGGTATAAGTTCCTACCCTCCCGGTCCTAATCGTTACCTATATGGGAATCGCGCTTGGCAATTGCGTCTGCAGGTATTGCTGGGATTCGCTTACTGGTGGGGTGATATGCAAAAAGAGAATTATACCCCGACTCGTAGCCACTATGTCACCTATCCCTTTCCAGATTCCGTCACTGGACAGCGCTCCAGCACTCCTGGTTGGGAAGCAATTAGAGAAGGCATAGATGACTATCGTTATCTGTATTTGGCGGAAACTTTGCTCTCAAAGAAATATGGAGCAGAGGAAGCACAACGGCGTCTGGCCGTTTACCGGCAGACACCTTCTTCCGCCCTCAAACATTTGTCCCTTGACTATTACGACCAGCTTCGTTCCCAACTAATAACCATAATTCTGGAGGCCCGCTGATGAAAGGCTCGGTAGTTTGTGCAAGTGTCATTCTGTGTTTGCATTGTGCTCTGGCTGAAGTGCATTGGCAGAGAGTTGAACAAAATGATTATGGGAAAGCAGAAATTGTTTTGGAAAACCAATACCTTCGCCTTGCTATTGATCCGGGCAGGGGAGGGATCATCAAAAATCTATTCAACAAATTGCAGCAGCGGGAAGAAGCGTACTTGGCTGAGAACGGTCTGTTCGGCGGCTTCGGCGAACAACGACTCGGCGGTGCCGGTGATACCACTGAATTTGGCAAGGCTCAAACTAAATTCCAGGTTTTGCAGGACAGCCCGGAGCGAGTCAGTTTGGAATTTGCTTACCGTTCCGAATCTGAACACTTCGCTGGCCTAGAATTTAAAAATATCTATACTCTGGAACGCGGTTCAGCGCGGGTTCAGGTCGAGTGGCAGGCCATCAATCACGGTCCGCAAGAGCGCCGCATTAATCCCTGGGTGCGGAATGTCGTCAGCGGTTATCGGCCAAAGAACATCCAGTTCAAGAACAAAGACCTGGACTCGGAATCGTCGGTCGTGATCGCGGCCGGGAATTTTCGCAAGACGCCATCCGGCGCGGATGTTTTTATGGAACCGGCCCGGAACTGGTTTGCCAGGGTGCCAAGTCAGCCCAAGCCAGAAAATGGCATCCTGTATTTTATCGTTGACTATAATGAAATTTTTCAATTTTATACAGTCCATTTTAAATATCTGCATTGTATGGAATTTATTTTCCGGCCGGTTGATTTGGGGGTTGGCCAAGTTTGGAAGGGGCGTTATCTGATTGCCTGTGCTGGGCCGCTGCAGGACTTGCGTTTTGCGTCCGGCCGGGTGGCGGCGGACTTGCTTCGGCAAGAAGAAGGACTACAACTGCAAGTGACTGCCAGTGAGGATTTCTCGGGAGTCGAAGCAGTGCTCTGCGATCAGCGAGGAAAACGCGTCGGCTCACAAATCTTGCAGCTGCAAACTGGAAAAACCGTCACTGCCAATTTTCCAGATCAGCCCGACGAAGATATGTTTACTCTGCAGTTGCTGCACGAAAATCGTGATCTTTTACAGAGCGATGATGATACTGGAAGTAAAGGACCAATGCTGGCCAGTCTGAAGCAATTGGTGGCGCCCAGAATGCCCGGCAATTTGCCGCCAGTACTTGAGGCCTGGCCCCGGGATACTATGCCTTTCGAAAAACTCGCTCCCAGGAAAATCAGTGCTCGGCAGGTAGTGCAAGACAGTCGCGCCCAATTACAAGCTTGGTCGGCCAGCAGTCTGGAAAGAGTCTTCGAACAAGACACCCCAGAATCTTCGTTGGTACTGCCAGAGACGCTTCTGGTCGAGGTCGCTGCCGCAGCTAATGAACGCGAAAATTTCCAGCTGGCAATAAGAAATATCAGCGCTGCGGCAATGCCAGAGCTGGACCTGCAAATCAGCGATTTTGTCGGGGCTGATGGTAGAACCCTCGCAGTTAATTGGGAATGGCATGCGCTGGAATATATTGAAACTAAACAGCCATCTGGATTCTCAAACCACGCGATCGGACGTTGGCCGGACCCGTTCCTGATTAGCGAGACCTTCGCCATTGCCCCTGAACAAACCAGAACCGTTTGGCTGTCTTTCAAGGTGCCACCCCAGAGTCCCAAAGGTGAATACAAGGCAGTGCTCAGCCTGCGACAG
>CAZUCG010000572.1:0-2105 GCA_964619145.1 uncultured Lentisphaeraceae bacterium
TTTCCCGTTTGCCATCACGCCATATTATTTAAGCCTCTTGTCTCTGGACAACCCCCACGACCCTCTGCGTCTGGCGGTAGTACCCTCCAGTCAGGAATATAATATCGCGGATGATGAGAAGTCGGACCCCTTAAATGAAGAAGGCAGCAGCCCTGTTCCGGGCTTGGTTCACCGTTATCCTAACCGGGTATTATTATTAGCCACCGACTTCTGTTCCGTCTGTTGCCGATACTGCACGCGTTCACGTCTGATCGGCAAAGTCCACCGGGAGAATTGCCGTCACAATTGGGCAGCAGCGCTAGAGTACATCGAGCAGCATCAGGAGATCGAAGACGTACTGATTTCCGGTGGTGACCCCTTGACATTACCCTTGGCGCCCCTGGAAAATCTGTTGTCCCGCCTACGGCAAATCAAGCACCTAAAAATTATCCGCATCGGCAGCAAGGTCCCAGCCGTCCTGCCCCAACGGATCACCCCCAAGCTGGTCAATATGCTGCGGAAATACCACCCGTTGTTCATCAGCCTGCATTTCACTCATCCCCGCGAGCTCACGCCGGAGACCGGCGAGGCCTGCCGGCTGCTGGCCAATGCCGGCATCCCCTTAGGAAGCCAGACTGTATTGCTAAAAGGCATCAACGATAACGTGGACACGATGCGAGAGCTGCTGATGGGCCTGCTGGCCTTCCGAGTTAGGCCGTATTACCTCTACCAATGCGACCCTATTCGCGGCTCCAAGCACTTTCGGACACCAGTGCAGACCGGCTTGGCTATCATACGCGGATTACGGGGCTATATCTCCGGCTATGCTATTCCGCATTACATTATCGATGCTCCTGGCGGGGGCGGTAAAATCCCCCTGATTCCCGATTACACCCACGGTTATGAGGGGCAGGACTTGGTCCTGGAAAACTACGCTGGTAATATTTATCGTTATCCTGATTGTGGGAGGTAGCTAATGCTGATTGGTATGACTTATGATTTACGTAGTGAGTACCTGGCCAAGGGCTACACTCCTGAACAAGTCGTGGAATTCGACTGCGATGAGACGATTGACGCCATTGCCGAGGCGCTAACCATCAATGGGCACACCGTGGCGCGCATCGGCAGCCTGCCGGCATTGATGAGTAGGCTGCTTAAATACGAACGCTGGGACCTGGTTTTCAATATCGCTGAAGGCATCGGCGGCGGTGCGCGGGAAGCGCAAATTCCGGCCTTGCTGGATGCATACGCCATTCCCCACACCTTCTCTCGGGCTGAAGTCCTGGCAGTCGCTCTCGACAAAGCCTTGACTAAGACCATAATGCGTGCGCACGCAGTGCCTACCGCTGATTTTGCCGTCATCCGCCGACAAGAAGATTGCGCGGCCATTGAGCTGCCATTTCCGCTTTTTGCCAAGCCAGTCGCGGAGGGCACCAGCCGTGGCATCACCAACAAATCGCTGTTACACAACCATCAGGAGATGGAAGAATATTGCGAGGAGTATTTAGCCAAGATGCAACAGCCGGTGCTGGTCGAGACATACCTTTCTGGCCGCGAATTCACGGTTGGGATGTTAGGCAATGGCCCAGAAGCTGAAGTACTAGGCGTGATGGAGGTCTGTTTCAATGCTCAGGCTGATGCGCAAGGCTATACGTTCGATAACAAACAATGCTATGAAAACCGGATCACCTACCATATCGTCGATGAACCGGCAGTAGCCGCAGTAGCCCGTCAGGCCTGGACGGCCTTGCATTGCTGCGACGCTGGTCGGGTCGACATCAGGATGGATGGCCAGGGAAGGCCGTATTTCCTGGAAGTCAATCCTCTCGCCGGTCTTAATCCCAGCTATTCTGATCTCTGCATTCTCTGCCGCTTGCAAAATTTGCCTTATAATTGGCTAATCGAGCGGATTGTGACCTCGGCTTGGCAGCGCCATCAGGCGCTAAACCCAGCCCTGCCACAACAGCAAGATGAAAAATTCGCCTCGGCCTAATTACCGCCCAATTGGGCGTATTTCGGCCTGAAAAATATTTCAAATTTACCTAGAATTATTTATAGCCTCGCTTATGAGCTTGTAATTTAACTCCTTGGCGGTCTTTTATCAGCGTACACCAGCCAGCGGATAG
>CAZUCG010000573.1:0-2096 GCA_964619145.1 uncultured Lentisphaeraceae bacterium
GCGAACCACGGCAGCCTTTGTGGGCAGCGGTGGCCTGCAATGCCGAGGTCCATAATGTCCGCCTTTCCCAGATCCAGCAGGTGGGCGATGGCCCGGTAGTAGATTTGCTCTATCCCGGTGGCTTTGTGATCAGTGAGTAATTCGCAACCCGGGCCAGGCCATCAACGCCTTCGGGATTTGCACTATGGAAATAATATACCTAGATAATCATCTTTTAGCAGTAGAAAAACCTGGCGGTCTCCTGACCCAGCCTTCCGGCACATCAGCCGATAGCTTGGAAGCACAGGCTAAGAATTTCCTGAAACAGAAATTTGCCAAGCCCGGGGCGGTGTTCTTAGAGGCTGTCCATCGGCTGGACAAACCAGTGTCAGGCATTGTCTTGTTTGCTCGTACCAGCAAAGCACTCTCGCGCTTGAATCAATCCAGCCGGGAAAAGAAATTCTCGAAGCTTTATCGGGCTCGGGTCGAAGGGCACCTGCCAATGACGACTGCTGTGCTGGAAGATTGGCTGCTGCACGACGACTTCCAGGCTAGGGTGGTCAGGCCTAATACACCAGGCGCTAAGCGATGCCGACTGAAATATACCCTCCTAGGAGAAGATAAGAATTCCTCGCTGCTGGAGATTGTCTTGGAAACAGGGCGCTATCACCAAATCCGAGCTCAGTTGGCGCAGCGCGGAAATCCTATCCTCGGTGATGCTCGCTATGGCGCTCGCCAAGCGTGGTCTCCCGATGCCATCGCCTTGCAACATTATTGCCTGATCTTCCGGCATCCGGTAAGTCAGGCGGAAATAACCCTGCAGGCCAAAGATGATACCGTCAGGCAAGGCAGGGATTGCCACTGAACGGCCATCGTTCTGGGCTGCAACCGCGCTCCGCCTCGTTAAGGGCGCCAATACAATTCAGGTCGGCAGGCATTCTGGATCACCTCGCGGTAATCACCGACGCGGTCGGGTTCAGAATAAGAAGCGGCTCTGCTGAAACGCGCTTTCGGGTCAAATTCGCAGGTGAGCACACCTGGCGTGCCACCCGCATCGGCCAGAACTCTGCCGTCTGGAGCGATAACCATACTGCGGCCGCCTACGTCAGGATTGTCCATTGCCGGTGCTGAGCGCAAAAGCGTGCAACCGCAATCGAAAGCCCGGGCCCGGGACAATAAGGCCAAGTTCTCAGATGGCTCCTGCCGCTGATGGCTGACAATCACCAGTACATCTACACGTTGTTTGGCATAATGGCAGAATAGTTCCGGGAAATAAAAATCGAAACAAATTGCTGCGCCGAAAAGAATGCCATTGTGGACAAAAGCATCTGCCCGGTCGCCAGGCAGGATGCCGCGCTCCAACTCTGGTCGAACCAAGTGATTCTTGCTGTAAGGGAAGAAGGTCGGTTCAGCAGGAGGAATAACCATCAGCTGATTCCGAAGCGTACCGGCGCTGTCACGAGTCATTACCCCGGCCATAATGACGGCGCCGATTCGCGCCGCCTGGGCCCGCATCTCCGCCACAAATTGCCGGCCCTCATTTTCCAGCAAATGGAGTGTCTCGGCGAAATTCCGTCCGCCGGTGCAGTTGCAGTTTTCTGGTAGCAGGATTAAATCCGTTGACTTTTTTTCGATACTCCGCAAGGCCTCGGCCTGCCAAACCAGGGCTGCTGTCGCCTGACCAGGCGACGGATAAGGCGGTTGCAATATGCTGACAATCATAAACCGTTTCTCCCTTGAATAGTGCTGAATGGACGACATTGCAGCAGTTGCTACAATAACTACAAGTGGCTGTTTTACAAGTCGGACTCAATCTGCCCCACCTGCCTTGGCCCGATTGGCCCGATTGGCCCGATTAAATGCAACGAACACCAATTCAAGTGGTGCATTTAGTTTTTTAATTGGCGAATAACATATTTTAGCAAAAAATCCTGCTCTTGACTTGCTTTATGGTGATTCTTGGTTTATAATATACTTCAAGCAACGGAATAGACTACAAAATGCGCAATACAATCAACAACACAATGTCTTGGTCTTGGTGGTGGCAATAGCCGCCTCAAGCCGTTTGTATGTTGTTTGGTTACGGTGAAAAAGGCGGACAGGGTTAAATCCCTGCC
>CAZUCG010000574.1:0-2093 GCA_964619145.1 uncultured Lentisphaeraceae bacterium
GTGGACTAGTGTCCACAACCTAAACAGCATTGTGGCTGACAATAGTTCCGATGGAGATTGTGGCGATTGTGGAGATTGTGGACAATATAGGCATTCAACTAAGAACTGTATTTTTTGCGCTTTTCGCACTTAAAAACAGCATTTGTTTTTAGGACGTGGTTTTATCTAGGGTGAGCTAAGTGAAAGAGCAGATATTTGCCTAGTTGCCAATATTTGGCATCTCCTCTGCCAAGTACTCGCGCAATTTTTGGCAATCTTGGCGCGTTCCGATGGCATCAGCCAGGGCTAGAAAGCGCGCTAAGTATTTTTCGGTCAGGATGTGTTCAATTTTACAGGCGGCGTCATCGGCTTCTTCTTCTGAGAGTTTCAAGACATCAGAAAAGAAAAACTTCATCACCAGGTGCCGGTGGCGGATCGCATTAGCCAATCTCAGGCCCTTATTGGTCAAGGTAACAGGGGCGTGTGGTTGATAGCGGTTAAGGTTACGCAAGGACAAAGCTTGCAAAGCATTGGAAACCGAGGGCATTGAGACGCGCAGTCGTTCGGCGATGTCTTTGCTATGGGCAAATTCATTATCCTGCATTATTTCGGCGATAGCTTCCAAATAATCTTCCAAGCTACTGGATATTTCCGTATCGTGCATTAGCATATCCTCTCTAGCATAGACCAGGAATTACGGTGTGTGACAATTTCTTAATATAAGCTATTTTAGCGAATAAAGCAAATTAATCACAATTGCTGCTGCCTATCTGTTTTTAATGCTTACCAGGCGGTCATTGCTCACTATTAGAGTTATTTAACGACCAATAGTTCTTCCCAGTTGGTGGTATAATTTGGGGTGAGCAGTTCGCGTTTCATTTGCCAGGGTTTGCTGATGCCTTCGGCGAGATGAAAAACCGTGCCTTTGCCGAATTGGCGATTGAGCTGATCGAGGGTCGAGGAGAGTTTCTCGGCATTCAGGTGATATCGCTGGTCAGCAAACAACGGCAACTGTTGTTCGCTGGCAGACTCCAGGCCCCAAAATAGTACACCTGTTTTTTTATAGCGTCTTCCTGCTAGGAAGATGCCCTGTAGGTGCGGGCGGATAGCTTGCAGAATCTCAGCCGTGCTAGCTGTGGGACGAGCGAAATTGATAGTGGTGCCAGTGCTGCCGGCGGCAAGGCAACGCGGCGTATATTCAGGATAGTATTGAAAATAGACATTGCAGCCACAGACCCGCAATTTTTGCCGGCGGAGTTTTTCGGCTGCCGCAGCTGCATAATAGGCGACTGATTCCACTAGTCTATCCAGCTCAGTGATGGGTTGGCCAAACGTCCTTGAGCAAGAGATACTCTTGCTTTGTTCAGCCAGATTCTCTTGCGCTATGACCGCTTGGCCACGCAATTCCAAGGCTGTGCGGGCCAGAGTGATATTGAATTTCCGTTGCAGGAAAGATTGTTCTGCTTGAGCGAGTTCTGCGGCCGTGCTGATGCCACAAGCGAGCAATTTAGCGGTCAGGCGGCTACCGACGCCCCAGACTTCGGCGACCGGCAATTTTCTCAGGATCTCGCTGGGGTCTGCTGGCATCACAAATACTCCAGCGGGGAGTTTTTTGCCGATGTGGTTGGCGATTTTTGCCAAGGTCTTGCTCTTAGCGAAGCCGATACCGCAAGGTATGCCGACCCACTGCAAGATATTTTCTCGAAGTCGGCGGCCCAAGTCGTAGAAATCGCTATTGGTCGGCAGTTGTAAATGTAAAAAGGCTTCATCGATAGAATATTGCTCGACCTCAGGGCTGAATTCCTGCAAAACGGCGATAATGCGCCGGGAGATATCGCCATATAGTTCGTAATTGCTAGAACGCAGAATGATATCGCGGCGATTGCGTAATTGGAAATATGGTGTGCCCATCGGTATGCCCAGCGCTTTGAATTCATTGGAGCGGGAAATAACGCAGCCGTCATTATTGGAGAGTACGGCTAGTGGCCGATTAAGCAATTTCAGATCAAATATCTGCTCACAAGACACGTAGAAGTTATTGCCGTCGACGAGCGCTATCATAAAAATTCGCAGGATTTGGGTTGAGATTTTGGGGCTGGCGGCACTAATAAGTT
>CAZUCG010000575.1:0-2084 GCA_964619145.1 uncultured Lentisphaeraceae bacterium
AGCCGTTCCGTGGGCACAGTTAGATTGAAACGAATCTATACTTATGACCATCCCAGTCAGCGCTTTGCGCTGTTCGAAGGCAAGTCCGGCTATCTGGGTGAGTACTACTTAAGAGACCGATTTAACTCCGGTAACGCATATCGGCACGGTAATCGCGATTCTGTCAATTGCGGTTTTATGGACGGGCACGTGGAAATGAAAACCGACAAAGAAATTTTTATGCCAGGCACTGGTCATTATGACCATTCCGGCTTTTGGAGCTATCCGCTCAATACTGAATACACCCGCTTCAGTGTGAAATTTTAACTCGAGGTCGTCCGAAAAGGCAAAGATAATTTAACCGCAAAAACCCGAAAAATACAGTAGACAATGGAGAGGAGAAGGCCATCCGCAGATTACAATGGCCAGTGGCTAGGGAATAATGCTCGCTAGTGACGTCGCCCGCTCACTTTGCCGAGCCAGAACTAGCTGGTCGACGCATATTGCTTGATCTGCACGCCAGAGACGACCGATATCACCGGCGGCGAGGTGTTATTCAATATCCCTTCCGACTCATTTGCAGAACGACCCCTCTCGCAATCGACAAATAACTTTTTACGCTAATAATATAATTATGGAGATCACTATGAGAATGCGGCGTAGCTTTCGTTTTGCCAGCTTGGCACTGCTGATTATGGGACTGCTGACTTATACCATTGCCCAGGAAACACCACGGCAATTCCGAGTCTGGGGGCGCAAGGCGCCGGCTAAGTTGGGCGGTTTTGCTGGCAATCCCAATCAGTACGGCCTGGCCTCAATCAAAATACCGCCCGGCTACAAAAAGATGCTCCCGGAGACCAATCTGGCTGACAGCGAAGTGCCGGCAGAGTTTGCCAGCCTCGGGTACTTGCCTTTTCCCAACAACCCGATGCATTACATTTATGCCGAGACCAGGCCTTATCCAGAGGAAATCGCCCGCCCGGTGCGCGCTTTCGCCACTCCAGGCGAATTCGTGCCACTAGCCTTCTCGCTCCGCAGTTTGCAGGCCTTGCATTGTGTGGAGGTCAGCGTCTCGCCGTATCGCGATAGCGATGGCAACATCGTAATCCCCAGCAATCACCTGGACTTACGCATCGTCCGGGATTTACCGATACCCAGCAATGAAGAGAACCAGTATGTGATCCAACCCAAGTACTTGGAATCTTTTGATGAATTCGATGTCCTGAACATCCCGGCCCAGCGCACCGAGCGCTTCTGGCTGACGGTGAAAGTGCCGGAATCTGCCCCGGCCGGCATCGTCCGGGCTAGCATCAGCATCAAATGCCGTTTGGGCGGCCAATACACTTGGGACAGTATGATCCGGGTGCTGCCATTCACTCTGGCAGTGCCAGACCCGGAAAAAGATATCAATTTCCAGATTCTCTCCAATACTAACGACCCGCGCTTCAGCTCGTATGGCCGTGATTGCAACCCGAATGAAATCCAGCGCGTCTTCGTGGATATGGTCGAGCACGGGATGGTCTCCAACAGCTATGAGCATATCCAGCCGCAGGTCAGCAAAGGCGAGGGCGGAAAACTGCAATTCGACTTCGACCGACCAGGGATGACTAATATCTATTCGATGAATGACTTTATGCATTTTGTCCTGAAAGCCGGCTTGACTGGGCCGCTGTGCTACTATAACGGCCCTTATGAGGCCTCGCAGTACCTGGTCCCTGGGATCCTCAAATACGAGCTGTACAGTCCGGAATACAACGATGCCTTGCGGCAGTTTTTCGCTGCGGTGGAGGCTCACGGGCGGAAGATGTCCTGGCCGGAAATCATCTACTTCATCGGTGATGAACCCGGCTCGCACGCCGGACGCTTGCGCTTGAATCTGAATTGCGGTCAGCAGATCAAGGCCGTGAACCCCAAGGCCCGCATCTCCAATTTTTTCAATGGCGAATGGGGTGGCACTAAGGATTGGAAGTTACTGAAGGAAGTCAGCGACATCAACTGCACCAATTACATCAACGAGAATACCCTTAAAGAGAGCCTCGAGATCGGCTACGAGTCTGTTTGGGGTTACAATGGCTGCTACAGCCACGTCGCCGACACGCGTGGTC
>CAZUCG010000576.1:0-2084 GCA_964619145.1 uncultured Lentisphaeraceae bacterium
GATTTGAAGCTGCAGCTGTTGCGGCAAGTGCCCCCGGCAGGGAGTGTCGTAATCAAAGCCGAGTTGCTCGCACTCCCACAAGTAAAAGACGCCATCAAGGGCAAAAAAATTGTCAGCTTTACCACTCAGGCAAAGACCGCGGCGGATTTCTTCCTGCAGGATTCAACCCTCTGCCAGTGCCAGGCCGGACGAGTGCGAACCCTGTTTGCAACCGCTGCATTACTGCTCAAAGGACGGCATAACTACGAGAATGCTCTGGCTGTCCTGGCAATGATGGCCGCCGCTGGCTTGGACCCGAAAACGGCAGCAGCAGGGCTGGGTAGTTTTTCCAGTGGTGAAAATCGCCTGGAAATGGTCGGGACTTGGTCTGGCGTGACTTATATCAATGATTCGAAGGCCACCAACGCCGCCGCACTGTGCCAGGCTTTGGAGACGTGTGCTAGCCCTGGGAAACGCAGCATCATACTGCTAGCTGGTGGCGTGGACAAGGGATGTTCCTTAGAAGAAGTGCTGACGCCTTTGGCGAAATATGTCAAGAAGGCATTCTTGTTCGGGGAATGCCGTCAACAGCTGGCCGATGTCTGGCAGGCAGCAGCGCCAGTGGCGGTGTGTAAAGATTTGGAATCCGCAGTCGCTGACGCCTCCGCACTAGCCCAACAAGGCGACACAGTGCTACTTGCACCGGGATGTGCCAGCTTTGATATGTTTAGTGACTATGTACATCGTGGTCAAACTTTTATTAAGATAGTCAAAAGGAGACAACGGGAATGAAGAACAGTTTTATGCTGAAAAACAAATGCGTATTTACAATCGTGGGCTTGGCTTTGTTGGTCGCTCTTAGCGGATGCAAAAGCAAGCCAAAAAATCTGAATGATGGCGTGTTAGGTAGCCGTAACTTGTTGCCACCACCGTATGTCCAACCGTTTGAGCCAGTTGCTGAACCGCTGCCGCCAGCTCCTGTTATACCTGCCGGAATGCAAGATGATACTGGCATCGAACCTTTGCCACTTGCTGGGCCAACTTTCGTGCCCTCAGACTCACCGGTGTTTGTCCCCACCAGTGACAGCCCGACCCCGGAACAGGCATTGGTCCCTCCGCCACCACCAACAACTACTAAGCGTTCTGCCCAGCCAGTAATCCAGGCCCCGGCTGACAAACCCGCGACACGAACTTTGCGGACGCATACGGTGCAGGCTGGCGAAACGATGGGCTCCATCGCTGCCTGCGTCGGCGTGCGTTGGCAGGACATCGCTGCGGTTAACCAGAATGTCGACCCCAGAAGGATGCAAATCGGCACGCAGTTGAATCTTCCCAGCACTGCCTCGAATGCACCGATTGTGGCTCCCAAGCTCAAACCGAAAACTCAAAGCAAAGGCACTTCCAACGCTAAAGCCTCGACTGCGAGTAGCAGTAAGGGCACGACCTCCCAAGTCATTCCTGCAGATGGCATCTACGTAGTAGAGCCGAACGACAGTGTCTGGAAAATCGCCCGACGCTTTAAAGTGGCAGAAAAAGATATCCGAGCTTGGAATAATTTAACTGGTGAGAACCCGAAACTGCAGGTCGGACAAAAATTGCAGTTACGCACTGGCGCAGCCTCGACTAATGTCGCGCCTAGCGCTAGTGCGGCCGTAACACCGACCGTAGAAAAGCCGACTGAGGTAACTGAGTTCGGGCCTCTGGAATCGATGAATAACTTGGATGTCACTGATACGACTCAGAACACTCAAATTGAAGTCGTTGTGCCCGAGAACGAATCGACAACGCCAATGCAAGAAACCTCCATTACGCACACTGTGCAAACTGGTGAGACGCTGGAGAGCATCGCGCTGTTTTATGAAATTGCTATGACTGATTTACTGCGGGCCAATCCCAATGTCAAAACCAATGCAGACTTGGCTACTAATACGGTTTTGCGCATCCAATATTATAAGAAATAGCCCGCTGCTCTTGAATGTCCTGCCAGTGACGAGGAGGAAGTTTTGCCACCATCACTGGCAGTTTGTTTTACAACGACATCCTGATTGGCAGAATTTACAGCCGCTTAAGCATCACGTTTCGACGCGGCAACTTAAGACTTGCAG
>CAZUCG010000577.1:0-2082 GCA_964619145.1 uncultured Lentisphaeraceae bacterium
TAGATATTGGACGATGCGTCCAAATACGGCAAATAATTTCGCCTGGCTAGACAACAGATAGTAGTGACCGCAATTGCCAACCGCGCTGAGAATTTCAAGGCAAAGCCAGCGGATTGCGGGACAATTCCTGATAAGCCTGTAGAACGAGGGCCGTCACTGGGTCGGAGGCAGTCAAGCCGGATACTTCCAGGAACGCTGTCTCCACGCCGGCCGCCGCAATGCGCTGTTGCAATTTCTGCGCAGCGGGGTCATCAGCAGGGTTAAAGTGCAAGGCCGCGGCGATACCCCAGGCCAAATGCCTGGGGACGATGCCATTAGCCTGAGCCAGCTTGGCCGCACCAGTCAATCGGTCCTCGAGGGCTAATTTCCGGATCGGGTCACGCCCTAATCGGAAAATCCGGTCACCCAGCATTTTATTGCTGAAACGCTGTAGCAAGTCATCGACGTGGGCATTCAGCCAGCTGGGCTCGGCCTGAAATTGAGCACAGATGGCGGCCGCACTTTCTCGCAAACCAGCCAGCATAAAATTGCGGATTCGGCTATCGGCCATAGCCTCATAGCCGAATTGGTACCCGCGCAGGAAGCCGCTGTATGACATCAGCGCGTGGCCACAATTGTGGATATATAACTTACGCGCGGTGAAGACCTCAAAATCATTATATGCAGTCATCGCGGTGATAGCCGGAATTTCGCCCACGAACCCCTTCTTGTCCACTGGCAGTTCTTTATAGGCCTCGACGCGCACTAGACTGACGTCTTCAGCGCGCATCTGCGGTGTCGGCACTGGCACCATCCGACCAATTACGGTATTGACGAAACCAACCGACTGCTGCAGGTATGGCCGGGCTTCCTCACTGATCAGCCCTGACACCAGCTCCCGGACGTGCTCGGCCGCGCCGTGCAGATTTTCACAGATGATAAAATTGATGGGCTGGGCCTTGGCTGCCGCCCGCAACTGCAGACCGGCGGCCAGATTGCCGACGATATATTTCAAGGCATTTGCACCTACCGCAGTAGCGCCGACTTCAGCCTCTGCTACTGCAGCCGCGACCGCCGCGCGGTCGTTGCCAGACACTGCCTGGACGGGACCGACCAACAGACTCTGCTGGCCGGCATTGTCCACGATTTCTAAATGGTACTGCCGTTTGGCATTGAGGCTGGCCAGCAATTCGGTATCGACATCGACAAAGATAACCTCGTAACCGGATTCACTGAACAGTTGACCGATAAAGCCACGACCGATATTGCCAGCACCAAAAATCACTGCCTTTTTTGCCATAATGCTACTTCTTTCCATTTCCTTTATCAACCGCGGACGCTGCTGCCGTCGTCACCAGAATGGTAATTTCCGTTTTTTCGTTGACAGTGATCTGCTGAGTTTTACGCATATCGATAGCCTGACCGGATTGGGTCAGTTGAAACTGTAAACCGTCTGGGAATTGCGCCTCAGTCCAAGAAAAAGTCAGCTCTTTGTTGCGCGGAGGCTGAGCGAAAACTGTCCATTGTTGAGGAAATTCACAGCCCCGCACATCTTTGTACAATGGCAGTAACTTCGGCTCCGTCACCGTAAACCAAGCCAGACCGGTGTCGCCCATACCACCCGGCGGACAATAGATGTCGCTGCCACGGTCATACTCGATGCTCTTACCAGCCTGACAGGCGAAATAAAGTTCCTCAACGTGAGCATTGTCCAGCTGCAAGCGAATCATAAATTCCTGCCCACAAGCCCAGCCACACAACAAAAACAAGCAAGCCATCACTCGCATCCGCGACCTCCCGTAAGCATATTAACTGGCAACAAACAGCCCTGCCCTGAAATTAGCCCAAGGCAGGTAGATGAAAACATCGACTTAAGATATCCATTTATTGCTAAAATTCAACTACCAAAGCCGATTTTTAAACAACCGCAGTTGCATTTTCTGCAATCTGTGTCATATTATAAAATAATCATTTTTGCAGTAATAATTTCAAGTGTCTATAGTAATTTAGGAAAGAACGAGAATGCCTAACACCAAGTCAGCAGCCAAAAGGCTCAGAAGCGATGCCAAGAAGCGTATGGTCAACCGTATGCGTAAATCACGT
>CAZUCG010000578.1:0-2080 GCA_964619145.1 uncultured Lentisphaeraceae bacterium
GTAGCCATTGTTCTGCATATAATAATCGACCATCGTCTGATTTTCCGGGCACTGACAGATGGTATCAGTCTGGATGTCGTTGGTGATAGTCCGACCACCGCTGCGCAAGTACCCACCGACAATCAACTCACGTTTATGACGGTAGAGCGGATCACCGCCGCTGATTATTTTCAGCGGTGGGAAAAAACCATCATAGTCATCGACATAATTATGCAGGGCTAGCGCCAGTTGTTTCTGGTTGCCCAGGCATTTGATTCTTCGAGCGGCGATTTGGGCCTTAGTCAGGGCTGGCAACAGCATCGAGGCCAGAACCGCAATAATGGCGATTACCACCAAAAGTTCTATCAAGGTAAAATAGCGTCTCATAGTATTCCTCCAGCATAAAAATGAAAAGGATGTCTTGTTCAACTCAATCAACCGGTCGAAAAGCAAAATGCGCGTTTTTGGGTCGTGCAAATAATATATTCCATCAACCAAGGCGCTGCAACTATGGTACCGCATAAACGCCTGGCCGTAATTCTTCCCAAGCCGCAAATGCTATTCCAGACGGGGTATTGTTGTTCAGGCGCTGGTATTTGTGGCGGGGTCATACTTCTCTTCGCGGCCGTCCTTACGGCTGTATTTTCCTGCCAGGCCGGCAATCAACAGGGTCAGGCTAGCACCGCTGAAAAATGCCGGCAGCAAGGCAAAGCTGGCCAATTCCGCCCGCCTCTGGGGCCAGTTATTGACCCGCACCAGGATTTCATTCGCCTGCAGTTTCTGGTACCCGCCTTGTTCATCCGGCCGAAACAAGCGCCCCTCAGACAGATGTTTCGACACTGTCTTTTTTGCGATCAGCAGTTCGAAGGCATCCGTGGTCTCGGATAATGTCAGCGGCTGCTGCGTCCACCAGTCGCCTGAATCAGTGCGATGCACCTGCAGCAAATGAACGAGCAAAATGCCGCCCCAGATAACCAAGCCCAAAAAACCGGTTATCAGCCAAAGGTTACTTTTTTCTGTATTCATCTGCACTCCTGGAAGTTTTCCTCATCGTCATTTAGTGCTGTCGAGACCATTAAATTAAGCCGCGCTCTGCGCCTCGCAGCTGGCTCTGCCAACATCCGAAGCACTTGTTGTTGTCGATTACTTTAATGCCTGGTATGCCATTGTGCAATTCACGGTTCTGAAAAAACGATACTGATGAGCACTCTTTTTTAGCCATATTCGAGCTGCTAATTTCGCGCCTGGGTTGCAAAAAACTGTTTGCGGTGATAAATTTTATAAAGTTAGCGCTCTGCCCGTTATTCTACCTGGAATTCGTCACTCGACAGACAATATCGAGAACGAGGATTCTGCTTACGCCACAAAAAAACTGGGATGCAAATGAAAAAACTACTGCTGTTGTTGCCATTAGTAATGGCAGTGCTGGGATGTAGCACTGCCAGCACGAAACAAATCGTCATCGGGAAAAAGAACGCCGCTGTTCTGACTGCCGGCAATTGCGCGATAGTGCTCGCACCCGAAGCCTCACCGACGGCAAAATTCGCGGCTGGCGAGCTGCAGAGTTTCCTCTCGCAGGTACTAGGTGGAGAGATATCTGTCGTTGCGGCACCTAGCCAAAGCAAGCACAACCTCTACGTCGGTTTCAGCAAATACACCGCCGAGGTCGGCCTGGACCCAGCCCAACTGGTCCGGGATGGATTTTTTCTGAAGAGCGTCGGCAACGACTGCTACCTAGCCGGCATCGATGACCCGCAAATGGCCCCGGAGACTGCGATTGCCCGCAGCGGCGTCTGGATCAATCTTTATGAACGCGGCACGCTTTTTGCGGCTTACGACTTCCTGGAGCGTTTTGCTGGCCTGCGTTTTTACTTCCCGGGTGAACTCGGCACCATCGTCCCGCAAAAAAATTCTCTAGTCATTCCCGAGCATTCTATTGTCGAGCGGCCGGATTTCAGTCAGCGCAGATATTCGACCTACTATGATGGTGAATATTTCGAGGGCGAAAACCGCAAAGACGTGCTAAATCCCCACAAGACTCTGAACTACTACCGGCTGCGCTGTCAAACAATGTACGTCCCTTGCTGCCACGGCCTGAATG
>CAZUCG010000579.1:0-2079 GCA_964619145.1 uncultured Lentisphaeraceae bacterium
AAAATAATCAGGCCAGAAACGCATTGCTGAATAAGGCTTGCGCACAAATGCATCACTAACGATGCCCAGCCAAGTATGCCACTGCTCATCCAAGTAAAATTGGGGCGCCAGGCGCACTTCTACAGTATCAGGTCGGCTGTCTTCTGGGGAGAGGCGGGCCGTATGGTGATTGCTGAAGAATAGGCTGATGTGGGCCATATCAGAGGCACGATAGCGGCACTGAAACAGTGGGTATCCGGCCAGAGAAAAATCGAGGCTATGCGAATGGCTCAGCCGGTCGGCGGTGCCAAGATTGCGCACCGCCAAGTACCGACCCTGGACTGGATCGCCGGCCAGCTCTTGCATCCGGGCTGTCTCGCGAGACTGGCGCTGCCAGTTCTCATAATTCTTGAAAAATGGCGTCAGGCCTGGTAACTTGACTAAGACCGGCGGGCCATTTTGGCGGCCTGGTTTCGTTGGCAACTCGATTGTCTGCTCGCCTGTGCCAGGATTGACTGCCAGGGTAAGCTGACCGGCGGCGATCGCCTGGGTCAGCTCTTCGCCGGGCGGCAGGCGCAATAAAATGCTCTCGCTATTGCCGCGCTCGGGAGCGAGCTCCTGGCCGGCAAATTTCACCGTTGTCTGGGCAAAGCGCGGGTCGACGTACGGCGCGGTTGCAGTTAAGCGCAGGGCATCTGGCTCCTCATCAGCCCAAGTCAAAGAATACTCGACCTTGGCCGGTAACTTAATCCAGAAGACATCCTGAATCAACGCCTGCCGGCCTTTGCGGAAAAGCAGAAAGATATGATTGAGGCCCTCGCGTTCTTCACGCTGCAAGCGTTCGCGCAATTCTTCCGCCTTATCAGTGCGGCCCCAGAAGCGCTCATTCCAAGGGTAGCGAGCGTATATCCAGGCGCCTTCAGGGAGGGTTATCGCCGGCAAAGAATAATAGATTGGCTGCAGGCGTCGTAGCGCGTAGCCATCGCCAGGGACATTTCCTGCGATACCGCTAGCTTGGAAATCAAGTTGTTCGAGACCCAGAGCGTGCACGGTCACAGCCCGGCCAGCGAGCAGGTTTTCACCTTGGCGCAACCGCGACGGTATCCAAGCATAAAGATCTTGAAAATCCCGGCCATCCGCGGCGATTTCGTTCAGTCCGGGCAAGTCGCTGCTGCCAGTCATATCCCAGTTGCCTTTGCTGAAAGTTGGTCCGCTCAAATGCTGGAAGTAATTTTCTTTGGCTACCACGACACCTTTCTCACTCATCGGGCCACTGACGTAACTGAAATTCAGACGGGCTTGCTGGCTGCGTTTTATTTGGCAAAACCAACCGGCGGTATCGGCCAATAGCGTCCCCGGCAATTTACTCTGCAAGCGCATCTCGCCGCCGCCTAATTCATTGCGCAGCAGCAACGCAGTGGCATTCTGAGCAAATGCAGTCAGGGTACTCTGTCCCACTGGGTCAAAGGCCTCCCAGTAGCTAGGATTGAGGGTGTCTGCCGGCAGACCGCCGATGCGAGCACCAGCCAACGCAGCAGCAGCAGCAATAGCACGATTGTTTGATTCAGTAATTTCCGGCGCGTCCAGAGGGATAGGAACGACCGGGAATGAACGCGGGCGGACTTTTTCGTAGGTTATCTTGATTTGCGCCAGGGTCATACTGTGGACAAAAGTCCAGATACCCACCAGGCCTTCTTTGATGGCTTCTGAATCAGTTGTCTCAAAAATTTTCTCGTCGTCGAAATAATACTCTAGTTTATCGCCGCGCAGTCTAATTTTGATATAGAACCAGGCTCCGTGGATAGGCCGGCCGGCCGCGACCAGCGGATTGAGCACCCGGCGAACCAACCCTTTGCGGGTTCGGGGGACAAGATACGCGTCGCTCTCGCCTATTTTCTGGCCATTGCGATAAAATCTGGTCCAATTCTGAGAATGGTTATGGTCCCATTCGGTGCAATTGAAAGAATAGCCGCTGGAGGGGGAGGTATCTGCTGCCATTATGGTGCAATTCAAGTTACCGGCCTCGTTGTAAAAACCGTGCCTGGTGCCGGCATAAAATTCCAAGGTCATATTGCCGCTAAAAACCTGCTTCCTCCAGAA
>CAZUCG010000580.1:0-2077 GCA_964619145.1 uncultured Lentisphaeraceae bacterium
TGGTGCATGAAATGCTGCACTTGCTCGAACCGACCCACAGCGAGCGCTTTGTCTCGTTGCTGGCCAAACATTTCCCGACTTGGAGAGAAGCACGCTCTGAACTGAACGAGTTGCCCTTGTCTGCCAATGACTGGCGAAAGTAATCCCGTAAGCATTCAAAGGAAATAATCCTGACAAGTAAAGCGGGTTGCAGGCATTCGTCCACTTCAGGTTGTTGACATAAAGGCACTATAAGCAGTTTGAAATTTCATTGCAGAGGACAGCAGCTTGCAACGGTCCGCTTGCCCGGATATATTCAGTCCTGGGAAGAACGTCCTGCCCGTAGGGAACCCCCTGCCCCCTTTTCCGTCATCGCTTAGCCTTACCGGAGCATCCGTCTATGTCCAGAAATTCATTCGTCGAAGCAGACTTCATTGTTGACAAACTGCTCGAACTTGCCTGCGACGGCATCGTAGTAGTTGATGCCGCCGGCATCATCACCCTGATCAGCAAGGCATACGCGGATTTCCTCGGCATCAGTACCCTTGAGGCGATTGGCCGCCCGGTCAACGAGGTCATCGAAAACACCCGGTTACCCCAAGTACTAATCAGCGGCAAAGCGGAAACCGCGCAGCTGCAGCTGATCAAAGGCGCGTATATGGTCGCTTCACGCTATCCTCTTCACAAGGGCGGGCGCGTGATTGGTGCGGTCGGCAAGGTTATGTTCCGCAATATCCATGAACTCAATGTTTTGCATGAACGCCTGAGCGCCCTGCAACACCAGCTCGAGCACTTCCGCAATGACAGCCGTGGACCTGGACAGGCTAAATACTCGTTCCACCATATCACCGGCAGTAGCGACAAATTACTACTGGCCAAATCCCTGGCCGAAAAAGCCGCCCTGACCGACGCCAATATCCTGTTGCAAGGCGAAAGCGGAACTGGTAAAGAGCTTTTCGCACACGCCATTCATCAAGGCAGCGCTCGCGCCATGAAACCGTTCATCAAAGTCAATTGCGCCGCCATCCCCCATGAGCTGATGGAATCCGAACTCTTCGGCTACCAGGCAGGTGCCTTCACCGGAGCCGCCAAAGGAGGCAAACCGGGCAAATTTGAAGTCGCCGACGGTGGCACCGTCTTCCTCGACGAAGTCGGCGATATGCCCCTCGCTATGCAGGCCAAGCTTTTACGTGTTTTGCAGGAAAAAGAAATTGAAAAGGTTGGCGCGCCCTACCCCGTCGCTGTCGACATCCGTATTATCGCGGCCACCAACCGCAATCTCGAAGTTCTCACCGCCAGCGGACAATTCCGGCCTGACCTCTTCTATCGGCTCTATGTCTTTGGCATCACCATCCCGCCTCTGCGGGAACGCCCCGAAGACATTGACGAATTGGCGACCCAACTCCTCGACAAACTCTGCGATAAAATGGGCCGCTATGTCGATTCCATTGCCAGCAACGCCCTCCAGGCACTCCGCCACTATGACTGGCCCGGCAATATCCGTGAGCTCGAAAATGTCCTCGAACGAGCCGTGACCTTGATGGGAGCCGAACGAGTCGTCGAACTCAGACACCTCCCCGATGATATTGGCGGAGTCAGTACCCAGGAAACTCCGGTCTCGCCTCTGCGCCAACAACTCCAACAATTTGAAAAGCAAACTATTGAAGATGTTCTGCGGCAAACCAGAGGCAATAAAGCCAAAGCCGCACAACTCCTCCAGATCAGCCGATCCAACCTTTATGAACGCATGTTGCGCCTGAAGATGTAAGAGATCAGGACAGATATCCAGTATAAAATGAAATACGTGTACTGAAAAGAATACAATTACCAGAAATCTTCAAGTACTATGTCCTTATATCCGGACATATTAACATTGGATATGCTGAATTATCTGCCCTGGTCTTCTCAGTACACCCTTGCGCTGCCCCAAAATAAAACCTGGCATGACTTCTGCTGTTTAATATGAGTGATCTCGTTTCAATCCGGGTAACCGGATGCTGTATTCATCGGGATTATCAAATTCATGCAGCAAACAAAGGGTGGGAGCAGATGCGTAAAGTAAAGATATTGACGGCGGCAGAAGCAGTGGCTCTGGTGC
>CAZUCG010000581.1:0-2077 GCA_964619145.1 uncultured Lentisphaeraceae bacterium
CAGTTGGAATTCGGCAGCGCGGCTATCGGTGGCAAGGACTCGATGTCCGGCTCCTTCAATGATTTGGATGTCCCCCCCACGCTAGTCGCTTTCGCCGTGACTAGCGCCAGAGCCGACAAGCTGATTAGCCCCGAATTCAAAGGCGCTGGGCATTTCGTCAGCTTACTGCAGACACCGCGCGACCAGGCCGGGATACCAGATTTTACCGCCCTAAGAGAGAATTTTGCCCAATTGCATAAGTGGGTCCAATCGGGACAGATTCTGGCGGCTCACACTGTGGGCCAGGGTGGTATCGCTGCCGCTGTATCCCGGATGTGCTTTGGCAACTTCGTGGGCCTGGCTATCAACTCCAGCTATTCTGCTGAGGAGCTCTTTTGCCCGGATTACGGCAGCATTGTCCTGGAATCAACCGACGCATTGCCTGGCTTGAAACAGCTGGGGACGACTAGCGCCGTACCGGAAATTAGCTATGCCGGCGTTTGTTTGCCCCTGAGCGAGGCCTTAGCCGCTTGGCAAGAGCCGCTGGAGAGCGTGTTCCCCACCCAGGCTACTACTCCACCGCCAGCGGTACCGAATTGGCAAGCGTGGGCCGAGCGGGGTAAATGCCGCCCCCGTGTCCGCGTCGCCCGCCCCCGCGTCTTTATACCCCTCTTCCCTGGCACGAACTGCGAAGACGATACTGCCAAGGCCTTTTTGCGGGCTGGAGCAATTACGCAAAACCTGGTCTTCCGTAATTTGAGTGTCAGCGCTGTCGAGGAATCCGTGGCTGCGCTGGTTAAAGCAATTGACCAAGCTCAAATCGTCGCCCTACCCGGAGGGTTCTCGGGCGGAGATGAGCCAAATGGCTCAGGAAAATTCATCGCCACGACCTTCCGGAATCCGCTGGTGACAGAAGCGATGTGGAAATTGCTTAATGAGCGCGACGGCCTGGTGTTGGGCATCTGTAATGGCTTCCAAGCCTTGATTAAGCTGGGACTGGTCCCTTATGGGGAAATCCGACCTAGCCTTGATCCTGGTGATCCTACCCTGGCTTCTAATAGCCTAGGCCGACACGTGGCTACGATTGTTAATACTCTCGTGACTTCGGTGAAATCGCCGTGGTTGGCGAAAGCCAATATCGGCGAGATCCATTCAGTCGCCATCTCTCACGGCGAAGGGCGCTTCTATGCCAGCGAAGAGCAGCTGCACAAGTTGTTGGCTAACGGCCAAATCGCTTTCCAATACGCAGACCTAGAAGGACGACCTGCGGCCGAATTGCCCTGGAATCCAAATGGCTCCGCCTATGCCATAGAAGGCATTACTAGTCCCGATGGCCGCGTCTTGGGCAAGATGGGCCACAGCGAGCGCGGCATTGATAGTAATATCTCCATCAATATCCCTGGCAACAAGGACCAAGGTATCTTTGCCTCTGGGGTCGAGTATTTTGCCTAGTTGGTTCTCAAGGCAATGGCCAGTTATTGTGCCTGCCGAATTCTTAACCTGGATAGACTATGATTGCTTATCTTATGTTCCTGATTGCGCGACTGGCGCTGCGCTTACGCTATCGCATCGAGCTCTCAGGATTACCGGATTGTGTCAGCGCTGGCCGCAAAGGTATTCTTTTTCTCCCGAACCATCCGGCTATGATCGACCCAGTGATTCTCACCGCACTCCTCTATAGACAGTTCCGACCGCGGGCATTGGCAGATGACAAATATTTCCGGAGCCGATTCTTGCAGTATGTCGCCCGGCAATTCCGGGTTTTATTTGTCCCGGATATCGGCATTGCTGGTCTGGCCGGCCAGGATACCGTCAACAAACAATTGGCCGTCTGTGTGCAGTCATTGCAGAAAGGCGATAATCTGCTCTTTTATCCCTCCGGCAGACTGTACCATTCCCAGCGGGAAAAATTGCGTGGGATGGGCGGTTTGCGCACCATCCTGGACCTCTATCCCGAGGCCCGGATCGTGTTGGTTCGCACTAGTGGACTCTGGGGCAGCGATTTCAGTTGGGCAAAGGGTTATCAGAATTCTTTTGCCGAGACGCTGTTCAGGCATCTGAAGCATATTTTGCTCAATGGCATTTTCTTTTCTCCGCG
>CAZUCG010000582.1:0-2077 GCA_964619145.1 uncultured Lentisphaeraceae bacterium
CTTATCTACGATGGCCTGATGCGGCAAGCCACTAGGCGCGACAAAAGAAATATCCCTGGCCGTGCCGGGGAAATGCGGCAAGGCAGAGTATTTTTTCACTACCGCAGGCAAGGATTGTAGCGCATCCCAATCCAGCAAGGCCACAAAAAGCGGATAGCGCAAGCGGATGCCTTTGACAATATCAGCCGCGACTTCTCCAAAGACCAGCACTTCCTGGCCATTGATCACGATCCGTGCGGCAGCACCGTCCTTAAAAGCCGGATGGCTGAGAGCCTCACACCCGTAATCCTTCTGCCCTCGACTGGCCAGGAAACTCACTAGCAGACCCTTAAGGGAGAAGAAATCACGCTCCTGGGATAACTCCTGGCCGTAACGCTCTGGATGACGCCGACCGCTCAAGGCCAGGCCGATTTGCGTCTTCTCCACCTTCTGGCCATTTTGCCGATAGAAAATCCGGCCGAGCTCAAAAATCGCCAAGTCGTGCTGACTGCGAGAGACATTGTGATTGATCACCTGCAAAAGCCCGGGCAGCAGACTCGGCCGCAAATAGGCCGTGTCGCTGCTGATAGGATTCGACACCCGCAAGATATCATCTTCCTGGAGCGTACTGCCTGCCAGACACTGCTGCAAAGACCAGAGGCTATAGTTGACGATCTCATCAAGTCCCAGCCCCTGGAGTTGATTCGTGGCCTCTTCCAGAGGATAGAATTTATCTTCCTTGGCACTGCCGCCCCAATGCGCGATAACTGGCGCCTCTGGGATCGCATCCAGACCACGCATCTGCGCCGCCTCTTCCACCAAATCTACTTCGCTGTGCAAATCAAAACGCCAATACGGTGTCTTGACCTTCAACAACGCACCGTCATTGGTGACGACCTCGATGCCGCGACGCTGAAAACAATCTGTGAGTTCAGCCGCCGACAAAGACAGCCCCAGCAATGAATTCACCCGCGCCAGACGACACGTGATCTGCGTGCATTGCCACGGTTCCGGATAGCAGTCAATCACCCCCGGCAGTTGTTCCGCTCCGGCCAGTGAACAAAGCAGGCTAGCCGCCCGCTCGCTGGCCAAGGCAGTCATTTCCGGACTCACGCCGCGCTCAAAAAGATGCGAACTATCCGTCGATTTCTCCAGCTTGCGCGAACTGACTCTGATATTACTGCGCTCAAACGCCGCTGCTTCCAGCAATATTGTCGTCGTGCGGTCGGTAATCATACTGTTTTCCGCACCCATAATGCCTGCCAAGGCCACGCCGCGCGACTGGTCGGCAATCAGCAAATTATCAGTCCGCAGCGATAATTTCGTCCCATCGAGAGTCACAATCTCCTCGCCGTCCTCTGCTCGTCGCACAATGATCTCCCGTCCCGCGAGCGTCTCCAGATCAAAAGCGTGCAAAGGCTGGCCGCACTCCAGCATCACGTAATTAGTGATATCCACCACGTTATTCACCGCCCGCAGACCGACGGCCTCCAGGCGCCGCACCAGCCAGTCCGGTGATGGGCCAATCTTGACCCCGTGGAAAACTCGAGCGATATAGCGCGGGCACAAATCCGCTGCCTGCAAACTGACTTTCGCGGCCGCCTGAGCGCTGCCAGTCGTCGCCGCCTTCAACGGCACTGGCGGCAGACGCATCACACCGCCGGTCAAAGCCGCGATCTCTCGCGCAATGCCGATATGCGACAGCCAATCTGGACGATTCGGCGTGACCTCCCAGTCAATCACTACGTCGCTAGTATAAAAATCACTCAGTGGCTTCCCTAGTGGCGCATCTGCTGGCAGAACTAGCAGCCCCTCTTGGTCATCACTCAAACCCAGCTCTTTAGCCGAGCAGAGCATCCCCTGCGATTCCACCCCCCGTAACTTCGCCTTCTTAATCACGAAGCCATCGCCAAAATCGGTGCCCACCATCGCCAATGGCACCCGCTGACCAGCATCGCAATTCGGTGCGCCGCAGACGACTTGCCAGACCTGGTCATTGCCAGTGCTGACTTGACACACGCTCAAGTGGTCGGACTTCTCGTGCTTGCGGCGTTCCAGGATTTCTGCCACCACCACGCCAGCAGGGACCTTCCCAATC
>CAZUCG010000583.1:0-2075 GCA_964619145.1 uncultured Lentisphaeraceae bacterium
GTTAAGCGGCGTAGCTGCATTTTTTTTGTGTCCACTTCCGCAATGTACAACGGTGCGCGGAAGCGCGGCACGCCGGCATTGCGCCCATTGTTGCGGACGTAAAGTAGGAAGAGCTTATCAGCCAAAGGCAGAAAGTGCTGTTGGGTGGAGCTGGTTACCAGGCTGGTGCCATCATCGAAACCCCAGGGTTGAATCGGCTCAAAATTGAGTTCATTGCCGGCTCGTGACCAGTAGGCGCAACCATCTTCGGCTCGCATAGTCAGGTAAAGAAGCCCGGAGAATTCGCACAGCGAGGGTTCGAGTAAACCGCGGAATTTCGGCAGCTCCAGGATATTGCCGCGCTTGCCCAAATGCAGTTCTTGCCCGTCAAAATACGCTTTGTAGATGGCGACGGAACAGGCTTGGCAATCATTGTCCTGCCGTAGATAAAAGGGTATCAGCCATTCGCCATTGGCAGCGACCACCTTCTGAGAACAGCCGCAGACAAAACTGTTGCGCTCGGCAAACTCTTCTGCACACAACAACTTTCTTTCGCCCCAACTGCCGTCGGTTTGTTGGACACAATAGCAGGCGCGGCGCGGTAGTTTATCGTTGCGGTTCTCAGGATTCCAATTCCCATGCGTATCATAGAAGTGATTGTCGCGGTAGAAGACATTGTGGCCGATAGCCAGCATTCGGTTTGAGGCCGGGTCATAATCTGGCACAACATCACAAGTGCCCTGAATGACACCATTTTCATCAGGCTGGCTCCAAGCCAAGGCGGGAATCGCTTCCGGTTTCGACCAGCTGTAGCCATGGTCTTGCGAGTACGCCGCCAGAACGGGGCCGAAGTAGTCGCTGCCGCCAATGTCCTGGATAGTCATCAATAAGCGTCCGTCCGGGTAGCAGGCAATTTTGGGATGGAACATGCTTTTTTCAATGAAGCCAGGCGATAAAATGCTTTGCACCACAATTTCCATAGCCGCTTTCTCCGTAATACATTCTAGTTTGGGGGACTGCTTATACTTCGGAACCTACTGTGATAAGATAGTCTTTAATCCGATGAACGCCTGTCGGCTGCGTCTTGCAGAGTGCAGGAGCGCTCTGCAGGCAAAGCAGCATTGAGATAATTTGCCAGGAGCTGCCAGCTGCTCTCGCCACCCCCGCGAACTTCTATAATTATCGGGACTTTTCGGGGAATCTGCCGGGACTGCCAAGCTAGGAAAAGCGACGACATTGGAATCAGTTTGCCGAAGACCTGTGTGATCGGCTGGTGGTTTTGCATAGCGCCATTAGGCTGTAAAGCTACTTGATGCAGATGGATACCGTTAGTAACCCGCCCCAGCCGGGAAAAATAATTCGCGATATTTTCCGTCAGCGAAAAGGGCTTATTATTGCGGGCGTGTCCGAGGTCGAAATGAAAGCCGATGCCAGGGAGTTCGCTCGCCAGTTCATTCACCCAGCCCTCGCATTCATCAATGGTACAGCCAAAAGTACGCTCACGACCGGGATAAGTATGCAAGTTCTCCAAGCCGATGGCGATGCCCGCTTGCGCTAATGGCGCCAACAGACGCACAGTCGCGTCTTTGACAGCCGCCCGAAAAGACTTATTCTGCATTTTTGCCGGTGCTAGCTTCGGGACGTGGAGAGTCGTCCTGTTGCAATCGAGGGCGATGGCCAAGCGCACTGCCTCGCGAACTCGCTCAGTATTCCCTTCTGGCGGCAGGAAATCCGGCAAATGTAGCGACAGCATAGTATTCGGGACATTTTCCCGCCATTGGCTCAGCTGGTTTTGGCAGTTGTCAGTAGCTTTCTCACGTAATTCACAGACCCGGATTTGTTTTTGCCTGGCAAACGCCAGTGTTTCTTGTGGTTTATCCATACAGGATATTCCGAGGCAGTCCAGGAAAGCTCGGCGTTCCGCGAGCGGCCAGCTGCCGGCTTCGGCGGCAGCATAGGGAATAGTTTCTTCTTTGTCGCTTGCGCTGTCATAAATTACTATGGCTGGGGCTCCGCCGCAGGCCTTGTCCGGGTCCAGTCCCCGGATAGTTCTGGCAAAGCCAGCTGTGTTATCATTATGCTGGTGTCCTGAGATC
>CAZUCG010000584.1:0-2074 GCA_964619145.1 uncultured Lentisphaeraceae bacterium
GCTGCTGCTGCACTGCCAGTGGGCCGGTTTTCGCTTGGCCCGGACAGCGCTTGCGGGCGGTGCTTGTCCGGCAAAGTCCCCAACAAAGCGCGATTGTGCGGTGCTAGCCAGACGGACTTCTGGCCAGACGACTTGCGGCCTAGCAAAAGCCGTTGTATTTCCTGCTGCAAATTCGCCATCTTCAAGACCCAAAATTTACTCTCTACCAATCATTTGGCGCATCAGCTCAGAGCACAATGTCCACGGTATTGTCACCAGGTAAAACTTCGCCGATGACTGCGGCCGTGATGTCATTGTCGCTGCAGATGCTTAATGCCTCAGCAACAGCTTCTGAGGGAACAAACCAGACCATCCCGACCCCCATATTGAAAACCCGGTACAACTCATGCTCTTCAATCCCCCCGACGGCCTGTAAAAGCGAGAAAATCGCTGGCGGAGCAGGAATTTCGGCAGCCTGAAATTGCACTGACACCCCCTCGGGAAGAATCCGCGGCACGTTGTCATACAACCCGCCTCCAGTGATATGGGCAATACCTGCCAACGGCAGGTCCACCGCCATAGCCTGCTTAATGGCCGGCCAATAACAACGATGCGGGGCCAGTAGCGCCTCCCCGATAGTCTGACCAGCTAAAATATCGGGGCAATCCCAGACATCAAGACCAGCTTTCTCAAACAAAACTTTTCTGGCCAATGAGAAGCCATTAGTGTGCAAGCCACTAGAAGACAAACCCAGGGCCTGATAGCCAGGCCGAATACCCTCGCCACTGATAATTTTTTCTTCTTCCACGATTCCGGTAATGCAACCGACTAAATCGAATTCATCGCCATACATACCGGGCATTTCCGCCGTCTCGCCACCAATCAAGGTGACATTCTGGGCCAAACAAGCTTCGGCAATACCTTCCAAGACTTCTTCATACAACGGGCTGCGGAGCTTGCCGATGCCGATGTAATCAAGAAAATATAACGGCTCGGCGCCTTGCACAGCAATGTCATTGATGCAATGATTGACGATATCATGCCCAATGCTCGTATATTTCTCCATCTTCGCCGCTACCATCAGCTTGGTCCCAACTCCATCGATGCTGGTAACCAGCACAGGATGACGCCATTTCGACAAATCAAGACGAAATAACCCGCCAAAGCCGCCTATCGGAGCCAATGCCTCCGGACGACGGGTAGCCGAAATCTTTGCTTTGACTTTTTTCAATAACCTGGTGGCTAAATCAATGTCCACCCCAGCAGATTTGTAAGCATCACTTTTCCCAGCAGGAGAATTTCTCACAACACGCACCTCACTAGAAGATGGTAAAAATAAATCGGGTGGAACGAGTAACCAATCCCGGTAGTTCTATAATATATCCCACAATTAGCAGTTATAAAACCGGGTGCAAAGAATAGTTCGCAATTGAAAAGTTCTCTTGTGATGATAAATTATGTACCTGACTGGATTTTCCAGGACAAGGCGTATCAATTCACTGTTTTAAGGAAAGAAGCAAATAATGGCGGCATTTTCAGATTGGCGATCAAAATCCGGGGTAATTAAGTTAGGCATCGGCACTGACCACGGCGGCTTTGCCCAAAAAGAATTGCTGAAGGAACTACTGAACCAGCATAATATCAGGGTCATCGACTTCGGGCCACATTCAATTGACCCAGAAGACGACTACCCGGATTATGCCACCGCTCTTTGTCAGGCGCTACTGCGCCAGGAAATTAACTGCGGGATACTCATTTGCCGTAGTGGCGTCGGAATGGCCATTGCCGCCAACCGCTTCCACGGCATCCGGGCAGCATTAGTCGATGGACCGGAAAAAGCCGCCATCAGCCGCAGCCATAATAACTCGAATATCCTGGTCACCGGCGGTGATAAAATGAGCGATAAAGACTTGCTGGCCACGGTAGAATCGTGGATGAGTAAATCTTTTTCCCACGAGGAACGGCATTGCCGCAGACTCACAAAAATCGAGAACAATACCTACGATGAAATAGCGCCTATCCGTACTGCAGACCCAATAATCGCCGCGATGATCGACCGCGAACAAACTCGCCAGAAACGCGGCCTTGAGCTGAT
>CAZUCG010000585.1:0-2064 GCA_964619145.1 uncultured Lentisphaeraceae bacterium
GGACGCCCTGGAACAGTGCTTTGTCGCGTTCGCCCGTCAGGCCTGCAAGGTGTTTGCCTGGCAGGAGGGCAATGCCCCGCGCTTGCTGGCCTCGCTGCCCCAGACTATTATGCTGCCTCCAGAGGTGCCTCTTTGCCTGACAGACTTGCCGCTGGCAGGACTGCATAACCGAAGCAATGCCACTATGGCTTTACGGGCGGCTGAGGAGTTGGGGATAGCCAGAGACCTCGCCGTGTCAGCATTGAAGAGTTTTCCTGGCGTCGCCCGCCGGCTCAGTCTCCGCTGGCAGAGCCCCTCTCGCGAGCGGATACTGCTGGAGGATTATGCGCATCATCCCACTGAATTGCGGGCAACATTGGCCGCCTTGCGAGAAGGCTGGCCCGAGCACCAACTCTGGATACTGTTCCAACCGCATCGTTTTGAACGGGTGAAACGCTATGGGCAGGATTTCGCTACTATCCTGGCAGGATTCCAGCGGGTGTGGCTGGTGGCGCCATTCGTGGCCTGGAAAAATGACGGCCAGCTGGCCGACCCTGAGGACATTTCCCGCGCCATCAATCTTGCTAATCCCGGCTTAGCGCAGTATATTTCCTCTGATTGCCAGCAAATCAACGCGGCCGTCTTGCCGGCGCTGGCTGAAGCCAGCGGAAAAATTCTCCTGGCGGTTATCGGTGCCGGTGATGTCGGCAAAGCCGTTGAGCCGCTCTCAATGGGTTTGCAACAGCAGGAAAATGCCCGCTAATAATCTTTTTGGCTGTTTGGGCTAGTAACAAATTGCTCATTATCAGGAGCTGAATCTATGTGGACGCAACAGGAAATTTACGATGTCGTTGTTTGTGGCGGCGGCCCGTCGGGTTTCGCGGCGGCTATAGCTGCTGCCAGAAATGGCGCTAAAGTATTATTGCTCGAGCAGGCCTCGCGTCCCGGCGGGGTGGCGGTGTCTTGCGGTTGCCCAGGATTGATGGGCTGCAGTAATGGCGAACGGCAACTGGCCAGCGGCGTCGCGGAAGAATTAATCCGCCGACTCGATGAAATTGGCGCGGTCGCTTTCAAACGCAGCCGAGTCCGGCCACTCGACGGGCAACCGCTTTGCGAAGATGTGGTCAGCAGCGAATTTGCCATCGCCTTGATAATGAATCGGATGCTCTTACAGGCCGGCGTCGAATTGCTGTATTATTGCACCCTCTGCGGCTGCCAGACCGACGGACGCAAAATCAGCGCAGTGCACTGTTTTTGTGCCGGCGAGTTGTTGAACATCTCTGCCCGGGCGTTCGTCGATTGCACTGGCGATGCCGTCCTCGCGAAGCTGGCCGGCTATCCGGTGCAGGCGGCGGCGCCAGAGGACTCGATGACTAAAACTGTGCTCTTCCAAGTCTCCGGTCTGCAGCCGTTCGCAGTGCTGGATTTGCGGGAGCGCTTTAAGTCTAAGCAGAAGACTTTTCCGTTTCCGAACCAGGATGCGTTGATGCTGCATCCCGTGGGTGAGGGCGGAGCATTCCTGCTGAATATCACTCTCGCCACAGGGAACCCATTAGACCCTGCCGACCTGACTAGGATGGATATCGAATTGCGAGAACAAATACCTGTCGCACTGCAGTGGCTGCGGGAAAATTTCCCGGAATTCAAAGATTGCGTCCTAGACAGCAGCGCAGCCCGCATCGGCGTCCGCAATGGCCGGCACCTTATTGGTCGAGAGACTATTACCTGCGCTGATCTGGATGACAATACGCCAGTCATTGAACCGGTGGCACTAGCTCGCCGCGGTTATGGTGGCCACGGCGGTAGTGCCTTTATCCAGAACTGGGCTAAGTCCAACCCCGGCTCGCGCGGCATCCCTTATGCCGCGCTGTTGTCGCCGGCCGGTGACAATCTGGTGGTGGGCGGGCGGGCTATCAGCATTGAGCCGCGTGCCATTACTGCTATTCGCTTGATGATCCAGTGTTTTGCCAGTGGCCAGGCCGCCGGAGTGATCGCCGCTCTGACCGCCCAACAGGGACAACTGCCAGCGTACGCTCAGTTGCGCGCCGACTTACTCCGCCAAAATCTGCTGCTGGAATGACGGCT
>CAZUCG010000586.1:0-85 GCA_964619145.1 uncultured Lentisphaeraceae bacterium
TTGGAGGGTGAGGATGTTCTGCTCGATGCTGGCGTACAAGATAGTGCAGAGCTGACTTTTGCGGTGTCGTTAGCGTTGGGCGAGG
>CAZUCG010000586.1:185-2064 GCA_964619145.1 uncultured Lentisphaeraceae bacterium
GCAATGCAGTTGAAAACACCCTTTCGGGCGTGATAGTGGATACGCTCCCGCCAGCGGCGCCAACAGGTTTGCAGATGGCGCCCGACACTGGTCTGCCGGAAGACTTCATTACCCAGCTGAGCGATAATGCTGAGATTATGTTCAGCGGCGCTCTAGGCGAGAACCTCCTGCAGCTGGAAGTCTTGGAAGGTGAGGCTGTTCTGCTTGATGTCGGCGTACAAGATAGTGCAGAGCTGACTTTTGCGGTGTCGTTAGCGTTGGGCGAGGGCAGCCACGAGCTGGTCTTCCGCCTGACCGATGCCGCCGGCAATATCACGACAGTGCAGCAGACAGTGCTAATTGACAACACTGCACCGTCGTTCAGCGACGTGGCTTTCGGGCCTGATCTGGGGTTGTCCGACATTGACTTGGTGACTTCGGGTAATACTTTCACCGTAAGCGCCGGCCTCAGCGAATTGCCGCTTGTTTTGCAGTTGACTGACGCTACCCAGACCTTGACCCATACCGTGCTGGAAGGCTCCTACAGCCAGGAAATCACTCTGGCGGATGGCGTCTATGTTCTGAATCTGCAGGCTACCGACCCCGCCGGCAACAGCACGGTGGCAATTCTGAACGTGACTGTGGACAACGCTGCGCCGGAGCCCATCGGCACGACGGCCATTGTCCCTGATCGCGGTCTGGCTGATAACGATGGCATCACTAGCCTGCTGGCTGGCGAGACTGTCCATATCAGTGGCAATGTGCCGGAAGTGCCTAGCCGTATCGAGTTGCTCCAGCAGGACGCTGTATTGGCTACACAGGTTTTCGCAGTCGACTCCGCTGATACCTCGTTCTCGCTGGACAGCGGCCTGAGTGCCGCCGGTGATTATGCCTTGCGTTTGCGCCTGATCGACCTGGCCGGCAATAGCGTTGAGAAAGCGGTCGCACTGAGCATCGATGATACCTCGCCAGCCGTTCTCGGCCAGGTGGCTATGCAACCCAACACCGGTGCAGATGCAGCCGATTGGCTGACTGCCCTGGCGCCGCCGGAAGTGCTGACCATCAGCGGTCTGCTGCCGGAATTGCCTGCCCGAGTCGAAGCATACCTAGCGGCAGATCCTGGTACCATCCTGGCCTCAGTTGAGGTCGGCGCCGACGGTGATCCGAATATCGCCTTGCCGTTGCCCACCCTGATTGCCGATGGCGTCTACGATCTGCGCATCCAGGTTATGGATCTGAGTGGCAACAGCAGTGTGCTGCCGCTGCCAGTGCAGATTGACGGCACCGCGCCTGCGGCTATCACAGGCCTAGGCATCAGCCCTGATACCGGCCGTTCTGACAGTGATTTGCTCACCAGCCCGACCCCCGCGGCGCCGCTGGTCTTCCTCGGTACCTTGCCGGAAGGCGGCCTGCTGGTCGAGTGCTTTGCGCTGGCGACGACTGTTCCTCCTGGCGAACGCCAGCCTCTGGGCAATAAGCTCTACTCCGCTGACGAGACGGCTATGAGCCAGGAAGTAACGTTGGCCGACGGCCAGTACGATATCATCGTCAAGCTGACCGACCCAGCCGGCAATGCAGTTGAAAACACCCTTTCGGGCGTGATAGTGGATACGCTCCCGCCAGCAGCGCCAACAGGTTTGCAGATGGCGCCCGACACTGGCCTGCTGGATGATTTTATCACCCAATTGCCTATTGGCGCGGATATTACCTTCCACGGTAGCTCGGGCGAGAATCTCCTACAACTGGAAATCTTGGAGGGGCAAGCTGTTCTGCTCGATGCCGGCGTGCAAGATAGTGCAGAGCTGACTTTTGCCGTGTCGTTACAGTTGAGCGAGGGCAGCCACGAGCTGCTCTTCCGCCTGACCGACGCCGCCGGTAATGTCACTACGCTGCAGCAGGT
>CAZUCG010000587.1:0-2054 GCA_964619145.1 uncultured Lentisphaeraceae bacterium
GAGTGAATTGCAATACCGCAGTCGGATAAGTCGGGTTGCGCAGGTCGAGCCAAGCTTCCACTTCCCAGGGATTGTCCTTGGAACTGTCGTTACCGTAATAGTCATCACTGAGGAAGAGCACTTCATAGGCGGTAGTTGTCGTGGTAATGCCCGCGACAATAGTATCAGTCTCAACGATCTCCTGCAACTGCCAAGCACCCAGATAGCCACGCACGACATTGAAGCCGGCGGTGTAGGTCACCCCATCGGGCCGCAGCACTCGCGATTTGAGAGCCAGCGTCCAGACTCTCGTTTCGCCAGCCCCGGAAGTCAAGCTATAGCGGCCATTGGCTGCAGCGAGGTCAGAACCGAAGACGCTGAAGCTGGAGTTCAGACCTGGACGGAACCAGAAAGAGAGGCTGATGGTATCGTTGCTATGGTCGGCATTGTCAGTGACGGTCATACTGTTCGCCCCCAGCATCCGGAAGATCTTGGAGTACTCGTGCGACATTGCGAGAGCGGTGCCACTAGCATTAGGCTGTTCCAGAGAATTGGCCGGTGAGCTGAAGCCCAGGAAGGTCAAGCCCTCAGCGTTGGGACGCACTCCTGCTTCATAGCCATCAGCAAAGCCGTCATCGTCAGTATCAATCATACCGGGATGACTGCCATAGGTTTGCTCAAGCAGGTTACTCAGGCCATCGCCATCACTATCTAGCTTCGTGTCTTTGCCACGGGCCGGATAAGTCGTACCCACAGTCGGGTCAGTCGGCCAGCTAGTGGCATAAGTCAGGTACTCATAGAAATCATTGAGGCCATCGCCATCAGAATCGGTATAACCATCCACGAAACCATTGAGCGGAGTGCTGGCGGCCCCGTCACCGGACTCGCGCCCGGCAGTAGTCAGGTCGCCGAAGAACAGCCGTTCCCAAGCATCATCAATGCCGTCGTTGTCGGTATCGACCGAATCAAACACCTCGTCACCATTGACGACCGGCGCGTTCGGGTCATCGACAATGACCGCATCACCAGCTGTGGTACTATGCAAGAGTGCCGCAAACAGCCAGCCGTGGTTCCAGTTATTGACCTCTTGGGCAAAATCCTGGATCGTCTGACCGCCATCATCGAAGATATAATGCGCGACCATACCAGTAGCGGTGCGGGGGACATCATAACTGACATTGCGGGTCGGGTCGAGATAATCACTGTAATCCGCCTTGGCGATATCCCAGACTCGCAATGAATCGATACGGCCGAAGAAGTCTACACCGACTCGAACCCGGCTCTTGCCAATGGCCCCGCCGGCATTCAGGGCGCCTGCCGCGCTGACACTCAGCTTATTGCCATTGTCAATCACCAAAGCGAGATATTTATTCTCGTGGTCATAGATACCACCGATGTGGTGCCAGGTATCGACCGTTACAGCAGAGGCAGCCCGCTGTTTGACAGGCAAACCAGCAGTTGTCCTGTAACTGACATAAGGCAGCCAACTAGCGCCAACTTTTTCAAGACCGATCTCGTAATTCACAGTTTCGTAAACACCATCCAATTCAGTGTCGATATCGCGCTGCAGGATGATCATCTTATTCTTGCTAAAGGCAAAACTGCTGGCTCGGGCGTCAACCTTAACCCAGGCATCGATGCTCCAGCTTTCCGCCAAAGCAAAACGCGGCTGGTCTGGCAAGGTTAAGTAGCCAGTCGTGCCATTCAACTCCAGCACTCGACTAGTGTAAGGCGACAATGGCTTAAAGGCAGTACCGGCAATCGCTTCCATTCGGTCGAGGATGCCATCATCATCCGAGTCGTAGGCAAAAGCTCCAGCATTGGGTCGGAAGCCGTAGGTCTGGGCATCAAGATAGCTGAAATCAATCCCACCAACCTTGAAGGTGCGCTGCTGATCCAGTTCAGTGCGATTTGAGAACGAAGACCAAGGCGACAGACCATCTTTGCCCTCATAAGCAGCATTCATACCAATCAGGCACTCGAAGTAGTTACTCAGGCCGTCACCATCGTAATCGTAACTGCCGTCATTGCTGCCGGGGTTCAAGCCAATCGCAACTTCATACCAATCCGGAATG
>CAZUCG010000588.1:0-2051 GCA_964619145.1 uncultured Lentisphaeraceae bacterium
GTCGAGTAGATTCATCTGCTGCCCGAGGAGACTCAGGTATTACCTTTCGACCAGAGCCAGCAAAAAAGGAGGGGAGGGAGGGGAAATGCAATATGCCTAGGCCTGTTAGCCAACAACTATTTGATAAATTAATGCGTGAGCGCTCCACGCTACTGCTTTCCACAGCCAAAAAGCTGGTATTTGAGGGCGCAGAGTGTATGCAACTCACCCGGCCCTGCCTGGGAGTCATCCAGGCCGAATCGACTCAGTTGGAAGAATTGCTAGACGCGTATGGTGCCCGCAACAACCATCAGTGGTATCCGTTCCGGATGCAAATTGCCATCTTGAAGAACTTCAGCACTGCTGGCTATGAACTTTTGCATTTGTTGCATACCAGCCAGGGCTACAGGTTGGATACGCTGCAGGGAGAATTTCACGAGCATACTCGTGATGCCATCAACTATGTCACCGCTTTTATTTTTTGTGCCCTGAAACATATTCTGCTGGAGGCCAAGGGATATGGCTGGCCCCCACCGGAAGACAACCTCGGCTTCGACTTCAGCGAAGACCTCCCCATCGGACTTCTGCCACAGGACCGCAAAGGCGCCAGTGGTGCTACGGCCACCGAACTGGTCATCAAACTGGCGACCGGCTTTTTGAATATCACCGAGGATGCGAAGTTCCTAAATGCTGCCGCACGTTCCAAGCCGCCAAAATGGTCCGGGGTGAATTTTGACCGCATCGGCGAGTCATCCTTGCGTGCGTTAGAAAGCAAGATCCACAATTTACAGTCCACCTATGACACCTATATCAGCGACAGCGACACCGAGACTGGCGACAACAACGTACCCAAGCTGCGCGGGCACATCAGCATCGTCTTGCATCTGTTACGGGTAGGGACAATCTTTGCGCATTTCTATGAACGGCATTTCAAGATTAATGCCGAGGCACTATTCTGCCACTCGAATTGTGTGCTGGCCAGCGACTGGTTTATGGACCTCTTTACGCATTATCTGTGCCGCTACAGTTATAATTTTATGGATGATGCCCGCAACCTCTGTCAGGGCATCTTGAAAAGATATGCCGTCCAAAGGACTTGGAGCATCCCAGTGCCGTCCTTCTTCGGCTTCCACGTCCGCCCCTCGGCCTTGGTGTCCTCGATTGTTATGCATTATGGCAGCAAAGTCACGATGATTTGTGACAACACCAAGCACGACGCCAGAAAAAGTATGGAGCTCTGGCGCTCCAATGAGTGGATAAACCAGCAAAAGCGCCATTACATCTCCACTAAACTGAGCGAGATGGACTTGACTAACAGCATCAGCAAAATTGAGAATCGGAGCATCAGCAAGGAGGATGCTGTGCTGGCGACCATCCGGGCGCTGGCTGGCCAAGGCGTAGTCCGTCTTTTGCGCTACCCATTGCCGGTGGCACCGCTGATCAAACAGAGTAATAACAAATCGTTGTTTGCCCTGACTCAGGATGTCATTTGTGACTTGCACGGCCAGCGATATCTGAGCATCGTCTTGGACGTAAAAGCAAAATTTTGCGGTGATATCCGAGTCTTGCGGGATTTGCGCATTCTGGCAGAGCACGGCTACGGTGAAAATGAATTTGGCACTAATATCCCACTACCGCCGGCCTTGGATTACCTCAAGAACTATCGCGAACAGGAATAACCTTAGGGGAGTGGTATAATTCCACCCCTCCTGCCGGTTGCCCTATTCGGAATTTGCGAATCACACGGCATCTGGGCAATGTCTCGCGCCTCATAACTAGTCACTACCGCTACAGGGCCTTACTATGCCTCGTAACCCTTTTCCCTCAACAACCCGGACAGTGGGCGTATTCGCAACAGCGAAATTCCCCCCGCCAGAACTATACCACGAGGGACTACGGAAATTATCAGCTAGCGGCGTCTGCTACAAAACCGCCATCCCGTCACGGCCTTGGCGCTTCTTTGCCGGTACAGACGATGAGCGCCTGAGCTCATTAGAGCAGTTATTAGACGATCCGGAAGTAGATTTATTGCTGGCTGCCTGCGGCGGCTCGGGCACGGCGAGATTGTTGCC
>CAZUCG010000589.1:0-2050 GCA_964619145.1 uncultured Lentisphaeraceae bacterium
GTCGAGAAAGTTCTGACGCTGATTTTGCATAGAAGAAAGATATTGTTCTACCGGAGATTTACAAGTCACGGGCGCTGATTTTTCCCTAAAAAACGCCTCGCTGAGCTATACTCCGGCACTGATTTGCCATTTTGGGCTTGCGCTTAAAAATGGCAAAAAGCGATAAAAGTATTGCTTTTGATTTGCAGGGAGTGCATTCACGGTTTATGCTAAAGAGATTACCGGATTTAAACTAAAATGGCCTGCGAAAATGGAGCTAAAAATGAAAAAATGCACTGTCGGCAGTCATAAAAATTGTGTGGAATTTAGCAATGGCGATTTTCGGATTGCCGTCACGAGCAAAGTTGGTCCTCGGGTCATCGGTTGTTATATTGGCGATGACGACAATATGTTCGCGGTCTTGCCCAGTCGTCAGCTGAAAGGTCTGAACAATGGCTTCAAATTATACGGCGGTCATCGCCTCTGGTATTCTCCTGAGGACAAGCCTCGCAGTTACCAGCCGGACAATCAGCCGGTCGAAATAGATGAATTCAATGACGGTATTGAATTTTCTGCTCCGATTGAACTTGAAACTGGCATTCGCAAGCGTATCCGCATTGAAGAAGGCAACCACGGTCTATTTGTAGTGACCCATACTTTAGAGAATTGCGGTCAATGGGACGTCGAGCTAGCGCCTTGGGCTTTGTCTATGATGGCCCCTGGTGGTATGGCGGTTATCCCACAGAAGCGCGACCTCACTGGTTATCCGTATGCGCCAGACCGCTCGTTGGTGCTCTGGCCGTATTCAAGCTATGCGGACCCACGCTTGGTGATGGGAGACGAATTTTTCTTTTTGAAGCAGGACAGCGCTTGCGCTGGTCCCATCAAGATTGGTTTCAACGCTGACAGCGGCTGGATTGGCTATGTGCGTAACGGCAAAGCACTGATTAAATATTTTGATTTGTATGAAGATGATGAAGAAGTCGATTATCCCGACAACGGCTGCTCAGTGGAGGCTTATAGCTGTGCGGATTTCTGTGAAATAGAGACTCTAGCGCCACTGGAAATCTTGCAGCCTGGTGAGTGCGCCGAGCACGTGGAATACTGGCAGGGCTTGAGTGGACTGCCAGAAATTCTCAGCGAGGCCGATTTTAAGGAATTCGTTGAGCCGCAGATGCTGACTTTTGAAGACCCCTCAGGTATTGACTTCGATTACGATTGCTGCGATGATGAAGATGATGATTGCTGCGATGATGAAGATGATGATTGCTGCGATGACGAAGATTGCTGCTGCTGTGGCGATGACGATGAGGACGATTGCGGCGACGAGGATTGCAGTGATTGCCGGCAAGAGTAGGTCAAGGCACTTATGCTTGTCCTGGTAGCTGACCTCCATCTGCGGGAAAACACCCCGGCGGCGGATGACTTTCGGAAATTCCTCCGCCGTATATCTGCTGGCTCAGACGACGTCTGTTTTTTAGGCGATATTATGGATTTGTGGATCGCCGTACCGTCGTTTGAGAATGCCCTGCAGATGGAGCTATTGGCGTGGTGCCGACAAGAATTGCCCCGGCGGAAAATCTATCTTTTGGAGGGCAATCACGAATTTTTTGTCGCCCGCTACCACCGTGATTGTTTTACTGCTGTCGGCGAAGACTGCTTGCGGTTAAATGACGATTTATTTTGTCACGGCGATAAAATTTTTACCAACAATCGCGGTCATTTGTTTTTTCGTTGCTTCAGCAAAAGCGCACTGTCGCATTTACTGTTATTGTATTTGCCTTGCGCCAAGCGTCTGGTGGCCAAGATTAAGTCTGTGATGCAAGAAAAATCCCGTTATTACTCTCGGGTATTGCCAGCTGCAGCAATCGATGCTTGGGCGGAAAAGCAGTTCGCGGCTGGGATTAAGAATGTCTTCCTTGGGCATTTTCATCGTCAACACCAGGTTCATCGCCGAACAGGGCAGAATCTTTTCTGCCTGCCGGCCTGGAAAGAAGAGCAGTCAGTCGCTGTGTATAATCAGCGAGACGGATCGTATCGGGTCTTGTCTTGGCGAAAATATCTCGGCAAG
>CAZUCG010000590.1:0-2047 GCA_964619145.1 uncultured Lentisphaeraceae bacterium
TTGGGAGTTGGGAGTTGGGAGTTGGGAGTTGGGAGTTGGGAGTTGGGAGTTGGGAAGTATCAAGTTTTTTTATTGATCATTATTCCCTAGCCACTAGCCATTTTAATCTGCGGACGGCCCTCTCCTCTTTCTTATCTTCTGTATTTTTTCGTGTTTTTTGTGTTTTTCGCGGTTAAAATTATCTTTGCCTTTTCGGCTGGCCTCTATATTCATTCAACTATTTTGCCTATGACCTTCAAAATTCTCAAACAAGCGCCAGGTTGCCTGGCCCGCCGTGGCGTCTTAACTACTGCTCACGGGCAGGTTCAGACACCGATATTTATGCCTGTAGGCACGCAAGCCAGCGTCAAAGCTATGAGCAATAGAGAGCTGGTGGAACTTGGTGCAGAAATCATCCTCGGCAATACGTATCACTTGAATTTGCGACCCGGGTTAGATATCATCAGCAAAGCCGGTGGACTGCATCGATTTATGCACTGGGACCGGCCCATTCTGACTGATAGCGGCGGTTTCCAAGTCTTCAGCTTGAGCAAGCTGAATAAAGTAACTCCGGATGGCGTGTGTTTCCGCTCCCACCTCGACGGCAGCCGGTTGTTCCTCGGACCTAAAGAAGCTATGGCCATCCAGCGGACCCTGGGCTCCGATATCGCGATGGCGTTCGATGAATGCACCACTTGGCCAGCGACTTGGGATACCGCCAAAAAATCTCTAGAGACGACATTGCGTTGGGCTGAGGCTAGCCGGCAGCAGCCGACAGCGCCCGGGCAGCTGGTGTTCGGTATTGTGCAAGGCAGCGTCTATCAGGATTTGCGTCAGCAGGCCGTCGCCGCCATCGCCTCGATGGGCTTTGACGGCATTGCCATTGGCGGGGTCAGCGTCGGCGAGCCGGAAAAGACTATGCTGGCAGTATTGCAGTACTGCGGTGACACCCTGCCACCGAAATTGCCGCATTATCTGATGGGCGTGGGGACGCCACGGCAGCTGATTTTAGGTGTAATGCAGGGCATTGATATGTTCGATTGCGTGTTGCCGACCCGTATGGGCCGCAATGGCAGCGCATATACGCCAACTGGGACCATCCCGGTCAAGGCCGCCCGTTACAAAGAAGACTTCAGCCCAATCCAGGAAGACTGCCAGTGCTATGCCTGCCAAAATTTCAGCAAGGCCTATATCCGACATCTACTGCACGCCAGGGAAATCCTAGGGGCGCGGCTTTTAACCACTCATAACCTGCATTTCTATTTATCCTTGATGCGGCAAGTCCGGCAGCATCTGGGAAATGGCACCTTCCTGGAATTCGCCCAGCAGGTGATAGAACAATACCCCGAAGCAAAATGACGGGCAGAGCGCATCAGCCGATATCGCTGAACTAAGAATTTTTGCGATTCTCTAGTAAAGATTGGGGCCAGGAGGCGTTTTTAACAACTGCATTTCTGCCGTTCTCAACCCACGCAGTACAAACTTGATTTTTCTCAGGTCAGCTTGCTAGGCTCTCCCTCTAGCCTTGCCAGCGAGGTCTCAACTCAGTAAGAGCGTGCGAGGGGCTGCCTTGCTTGGGCAAGATATGCACAAGAGACTATCTCAGCGGTCGAAGCTACTCACTGGTGAAAACGAGCCCTCCAAGAACGAATGGCTAGCGACGGGACGATTATTCCGTATTCGCGCATTCACTGACGCTGATTACCAAACGATGAATATTTGTCCTTCTAAGAGAAAACAAGGAAATCTCAATGAATGTTTGGTAAACTGCGATTTTAGCATTGCCAGTTTTGTCAAAAACGGCTACATTTATCCTGCGTCCATTAGGGTGGGCTTCTCAAGCCCACCCTACCATTGGGGGACCTCCTTCCCGATATTGACGCGCGCGTGAGGCGAACTACCACCACCCCTAACTGTCGGTCCGATGTGCGTCGACAAGCCGAGGAAAGAGATGCCGAAGAGCACACCACTGGAACAGTCAACCGGGGCGAAGAAGAGTTGAACAGTCAACCGGGGCGAAGAAGAGTTGAACAGTCAACCAGGGCGAAGAAGAGTTGAACAGTCAACC
>CAZUCG010000591.1:0-2044 GCA_964619145.1 uncultured Lentisphaeraceae bacterium
TGCGGTTGTATCCCTCCAATGGGTCGGGCACTGGTTCCAGCAGGATGAGTACTGCCGGCGGTATGCTTACTGCGCCCGACGGCTTATTGCTACTGACGCAACTGAGCAAGAGAAATGGCAAGACCAAAATGGCTAGAACTGTCGTAAAAGTCGGTCCGATCGGTATTTTCATCTAGGAAAGGTCCTGGGACTTAAGTTGTCAATTGGCAACTATAATGGCCAATAATTACGGCTGTATAGAGGTCAATAGACGTTTGCGGATATTTTGCCGCCAAGAGGCTTTTTTGGGGAAGTCGGCAAAACTATGCAATGCTTTGAGCATCTCGTCATTGCGATCTAATTGCAGTGTCTGCAGCAGCTGGTAATCCTGTAAGGACTCAGCAAAAATTTCCCATCTAATGGAGTCGATTGGTCCATCTGGTCCTGGGTAGACTACTGTGGTGTCGCCGAAAGCCCAGCCGGGCCATTTTCCGCCGTCTTGTCGGGTATAGACATCAAGCAGCTCGCGAGTCTGGCTACGGAACCAGTAGTTATATCCCCAGTGCAGGAAGCCTTTGAAAGGCCAGCGGTAGAACAAGAATCCGTGCATCGCGATTTTAGCCAACGGGGTATCCATCAGTCGGTTCAAATAAGGTCCGCGGGGTCCGCAGCAGTAGTAGCACCAGCAGTCCAAGTCCTCGGCGATAAAGCTCAAGGCGGTGGTGATGCTTGGCACCGGCAGATCGGTAATCTTCTGCCGGGCGTAAGTGATATCGGTCAAGGCGTCCATTGTTTTCATCCACGGCGCGATTTCACGCAGCAGCTGCCGGGCCTGGCGATAATTTTCCAAGTGTGCTTCGCCGTGTGGTTCGTCGGAGACGTGGAAGAATGAGCAATCCAGGATCTTCTCCTGCTGCAAGAATTTATGTAACTCGGGCAGATACTGTTGCAGGAATTCGCGGTATGTCTCTGAGGTGGCTTTAGTATCTGCGGGCCAGAGCAATTTTTCGTCCAAGCCCTGGTCGGCATAAATCCGGATTGCATATTCTACTCCCCATTGGGTGAACGGGTGTGTCCATTCAAAATGGGTAATGCCATAGCGGCGCGCCATAGCCAGCCAGCGTTTCACGCTTGTCCAGTCGAAACAATAGGTATTCTCGCCGGTTTTCTGCACACTGAGGAGCTGAGTCGGCAATTTTACTCCATCGAGCGGTGGGGTGAAGACCGGGACATAGAGCGTGTCCAGGCCGTGTTGGGCATAGTTCGCGATAAATTTTTCACAGAGGCTCCAGAATTTTTCACTGAAGGGTGTCAGCTTGTACCAAGCGGAGATCGAATCGGCATAGAACCAGTGGGTGATATTGAAGTCTTTGCGGGCGTTAAGGCGAATGGGGTGCAAGTTCAGCAAGGAATGCAGCTTGCGAGTGCGGCCTTTTTCTGGCTGTACCAAGACTGTCAGGTCATAAGTGCCGGCTGTGGCATTTTCGCCTGGCTTGATGCTGATCCAGAAAGCGTGTGTCTCTTGCCCAGGCAGAATTATTTCCTGTTCGTCAAATAGCGGGTCCGGGACATAGCCGGGAATTTGTGTCCTGCCCTCGACATCTTCGTCGGCAACAGGTAAAGGGTAGGTGTTCAAATGGCATACGGGTATGTAGCCGACCCGGCGGACGCGTATTTGCCAGTCTGCGGGCCCTTCGATGCTGAGTGATACCTGCTGTGGCATCATACCGTCGTGACGAAGCAGTACTTGGAAGCTGCTGCGTTCGTTCAGAGCAGTGTCCAGCTGTAAGGTGCGGGCTTGTTTGGCTGGGGAATCAGGATAATAACGCACGCAATTATTAGAAAGCCATACATTTAATGCCATGTTTACCGTCCTCAGTTAGTGGGTTAGCGAAAAAACCGACTTTCAGTCTTGGAAAGATTGTTCAATATAAGGCTGAATTTTCTATCTGCCAGCAAAACTGAGTTGACTCTTTGAAAAATGGCGATAAAGTTAGACGAGTCACATTCGGCACTCGCCGCTATCTACAATGAGTCTAATTTCTTTTCAGGAAAGGTCTATGAA
>CAZUCG010000592.1:0-2041 GCA_964619145.1 uncultured Lentisphaeraceae bacterium
GTCTGCACGATCTGACGAAAGGACGGGAGCTACGTCTGTTCCTGTCGCCCTCGGCGGGAACGATGTCCTGCCTGGGGCCGGCTGCCGCCCAATTCACCGCAGACGGAACCGCCCTGATGATTGCCTGGACCGAAGGCTATGCAGAAGTCTATGCTCGCGAAAGCCTAGATAATCTGCGACTGTCACCAGCAGAACGTTCGGTCGCTGCCGGCGAGACCCTCGATATCTCGGCCTGGGTCTGCTATGCGGATGGCTCGGAAGCCGAGGTCACTGGCCGGACGGAATTCACCGTGATCCCCCCTGCCGCTGCCACTATCACGGTTGATGGCAGCGTTCGCGTCGCTGCCGGAGTAGCCGCCAATACCGAAATCGTCATTACTGGCAAATATACCGAACTGGGAACAACAAAAACCGGAACTGCGACGCTGCGGGTGAAAGCCGCAAGCTTTATCGCTTTGAGCATCGACCCGCCGAAAATCTCTCTGGCTCGTGGCCAGCATGTCGACATACGTGTTTTCGCACACTTTGCCAATGCCCTGATTGAGGATATCAGCACCGCTCCTGCTCTGGTCTGGGTACAGTCTCCTGCCGGTGTGCTGCAGCGTTCCGGTAATACTTTTACGGTTCCGGCCAAAGCCCAATACGGGGACGTCGCAGTCACCGCACGACTCGTCCGTGCTGGCGATGAACGGCAAGTCACGATGCGAATACACATCCGTCAGGAAGGCTCGATGGTCAATCCCGGTGACTTTGACGAAAGCCTCCTGGTCGATTTCAATGACTTGAGCTATTTCATCGGACACTACGGCGAGACCAATACTTCGCCACAATGGGATTCTCGTTGTGATTTCAATGGTGATAATAGCATCGCTCTGGCTGATGCAACCAGCTTTGTCGGATTATATGACACCAATTATACCTCGACCCTCAGCGGCTCAAATCTTGAAAAATCCCCTCTGCTGAGAGGCTCGGAAACGGCTCTGACCCAAGTCTGGCTGGTCGGACCCGGACAGCCAGTACCGCTCGGCGAAACCTTTGAACTGCTGATTTACGCGCAGGAAAACGATCCGCTGGCGTATGGTTTCCGAGGCGGCCCATTGACCTTGTTATTTGATCCGGACAAAGTGGCCTACGCTGGTGAATTTTCACCAGCGACAATCCTGGAATCCCCCTATAAGTTATTCCAGGAAGGGCGACTGCTCCCCGACCGCATCGAACAATTATGCGGTTTGACCATTCGTGATGGTTTTGGTAATGGAGAACCGGTACTGTATGCCCGGCTAAGCTTCAAAGCTTTGCAAAGCGGCGACCTGGCCTTCTCGCTGGCTCCTTCCACTTTTGGTATGGTGCTGACGCCGCCGGTCGGACAATTGCTGCTCACGGCCAGCGAATTCACTGGTCTGGCTGTCCGTTCGCTGGCAGGTGATGGAAGCGACAAACTTGCCTTGGGCACTCTCGCTTACGGCTGGAATTTGCTGGGAGTTACCCTGATCCCACGAGCGGAAAATCCCTGGACGACAGCGGACGGAAGCCCCCTGCCCGAGCTGAATTTCTTTGGCTATGATCCTGCCAGCAAAGCCTACGTGCTGACTTCTTCGGACAAGGTGCAGGTCGGGCAGGCTTACTGGGTCTTCCTGCAGGAACCGCAATTGGCGATCACCCTGTATGGCTATTGGCCGGAAAACCTCCCAGCACTCCCACTCGGCTGGAACCTCTGCTGCCCCATGCTCAGGCCTGGAGTAGCTGTCAATCCGGACACCAAGGCCCTGTTCCTTTGGAATGCCGCCGGCAAAAGATTTACGCCCGTCCTTGAGCATGTCCGCAACAGTAACCAAGCTGCCTGGTATTATCAGGAGGAAACTGAACCGGAATTCTGATCCTTGCAAAGCCCATACTGAATCGGCCAATTCCTCGCTTTGTGAAAGAAATTTTGCAAACAACTCATGCAGAGCATTGGGTACGTGTACGCTTGTAGTGCGTCGAAAGCGAGCTTCAGCTCGGGCACGTAGTACAGGCTTCAGCCTGTGTCCCTCGTTCGTAG
>CAZUCG010000593.1:0-2028 GCA_964619145.1 uncultured Lentisphaeraceae bacterium
TCCTATTCGTCCTATTCGTCCTATTCGTCCTATTCGTCCTATTCGTCCTATTCACTTTTTAAAAACACACCCACCTCAAGTAAAGAGTATTGCCCTGCAGCCTGCATTCTTTTTGGACGACCTTTACCTACTTGGGAACTGCACCCATCCAAATGCGGAAAGATGTAAGTCCTGCATCTTATTTATTATAAACGGGTTAAATCGTTTTGCTAGTTCAACTGCTGCGCTTGGATTAACCCAACAAGCGTCCGCAGTAATTGCCCTGATACAGGTAGATATTGAGGCGAATCCGGGGGAAACTCTCGTGTGGCGGCCAGTCGTAGTGATATGGCGGGGTCGGGTTGTCGTGCGATGAGACGGTGCGGTGCAGATAAACATAGCGCGGCTCAATTCTGCGGTCGCGATTCCAGAGCAAGGAAGGCAGGGAGACAGCAGCGGTCCAGGAATTCTCGAGGCGTTGCGTGGTTACTATGGCGCGAGGATGTAATTCATTTACTTTGCCATCGCGCGAGATATTGATAATCCAGGGGAAGCAGGTGCCGGTGGCGTCAAGCAGACAGATGGTGAAGACATCAGTGTTGTAGGACAGGTCCTGCCCCTCAAAGTGGACGCTTAGGTTCTGCTCAGCATCGCGGTCAATTCGCCAGCGCAGAGTATCTGCTTCGCACCAGCCGGAATTTACGGCATAAGTCGGGGCAGTCTTGGCAAAATCCGAGAGCGGCAAGGCTGCGTTTTTCTCGATTGCCTGTTCTGCGGCCAGGAACTCTGTGTCCAGAAGCTCCTGCAGTAATTTTTGCCGCCAGCGCAAGCGGCTCTCACAATATTGATGCGCTTCGGCCTCGGAGTGGAAACCGAGGCGGGAGTCTTTTTGACAGAGTTCTGCCAGTTCAGCACTGTTGGCGATCTCAGCTTGCACCAAGCCGCGCATTTTCTGCAGCAGCTCCAGGCGGCCTGTGCTAGCGAAATACAACTCCCGGCGCAAGAGATAGAACTCGAAGATATTGCCGGCGCTGCGGAATTGGCAACCCAGAGCGGCCGAGACAGAGATATCAAGTAGGCGTTGGGGGTTGTCCTGGAATTCCTCCCGCAGCTCCAGCAGTATTTTCAGCCCTTGGTCCCAGCCTTGGGAAATGCGTCGGCTCAGCAGCAGCGCTTCCTCCAGAGTATGGTTTTCCAGGCATTCGCCGATACAGTCGCCACTAGGCGGATAATCTGGTTTCCAGGTCGGGCCCAAGGGCAGCAGTTCGACTTGCAGATGCAGTGGCCAGATGGGGCCGAACTGCATTGGCCCATAATATTGCATATCATTAGAGAGCGGATAGTTGTCATAAGCGACCGTGAAATGCCGCCAGGCGGTGGCCACGGCAGCGGCGTGTTCGCCCCATTGCGGTTGGGCCAGGCGCAACAGGAAAGACTCTTCGTCATCCTGGAAATTCTCAAAAGCCAGGTGTCCAGCAGCGCGATTCATAATACCGGGGTAGTTGCCAAAATACCAGCATTGCATCACACTGCTGCAACCGTAACGGCGCATAGCCGCGTACTTCTGGTACAGCAAGCCGGGAACCGAGACGAATGGCACGGTGGCGACCTCGTGCGAACAACCGACCTGAATTTTGGCCGCGAGTTCGCCGGTGTTGTTGGTCACACTATCAGCGATACGGCTGAATGACGCGCTAGGTCCGACATAAGACAGCCAGTAATCACCGCCCAGGCGGGCGCGCGAGAGTTGTTTTTTGCAGGCACCGGACTCGAAGTTATATTGCAGGATAACTCCTTCGGGTATGTGTCGAGCCAGCTCATAAGTCCATTGACCGCGTTCCGGGCTGGGCTGAGGCTGGTAAAGCCAGCTGATTAATTCTGCGCTCGGGTTCGAGGCCTTGATGCCTCGGAGCATCGCGCTCACAGAATTGGCGTGGATTTGCCATTTGGGGATTTTTCCGCAACGCGGGCATTTGATTTCATTGTCGGCAATGGCTGTGACGGTGCTCAGGCAGGTAGTGGGTCTTTCACCGTGGCTGATATTGATTA
>CAZUCG010000594.1:0-2023 GCA_964619145.1 uncultured Lentisphaeraceae bacterium
TGCTGCCGGCACATTGACGGATGGAGACTGGGATAGACTCCTGACCAGGAAGCCGGATTGGGGAAAGCACCTCGCCAACTCGTTCGGTAATGAAGCCACTTTTTTTCAACGCACAGTTGAGTATGTTCTTAAGGAGAAAGATTTACCTGCACCCTGGTTCGATACTGAAAACGCACTCCTGACAGTATCGAGATTTCAGGAACTCCTCTTCCCCCCTTCCGCCTATGAAATTATCCTGTTGTGCGATTATCGTTTTGCCTTGCGCTGGTTCAGGAACCAGCATACATTTTTATATCCCGGGAAATTAACAGCGAAGCAACGTGCTGATCTGGCCTTGATTGAAGATACTTCGTTAATATATGCCCCTTATGTCTTGTCCACCATGCTTCTTCCTGCTCTTTCGCGCATCCATACCAAGTATGGCGAGATGGAGAATCAATACCACCTTGTGTCTATCGGCAGAGCAGCTGTGGCTTATCGACGGCAGCATGGCCATTGGCCTGAATCACTGGACGCACTCCCGGAAACGCCTCTTGATGAAATCAATCGACTTCCTTTTTTGTCTGAACAAGGCGAGATCACCGACGTTGACCGCAACGGCAATACCAGGATCATCCATGGTTTCCGGGTCTACGCCCGCAACTCCAAAGGAGAGGACCCCGGCGGTGCCCGTGCCGTCAACGCATTCACCATCTTCGATCAGCTGCCGTAAGGTCCCCGCCTATTCAAAAATACATCTGCCGGCCAAGTTCCCATTTGAGAGAAATCTGTTATTACAGAGCCCTCTTCCATTCTGTTTCCTTTTAAACTTTATGACTCTTTACCAGAATTCCTGGACTATAACATAAATCCTAAAGCCTATAGGTTGGAATGTTTTCCAGATCAAGGTTTGAGCTGTTTCTGTGAGGTTGGCACCGTGTCATCGCCCTTTCGACCTCTGAAAATATCAGCAGGAATTGGCTAAAACAGAGAATATGCGGTCAAAACAGAGAAAAATTTTGTGCTAAAATTCGGTGGGTATCATCTGATTGGCTTCTGCAGAGAACTTTTTGCAACGCTTGCTCTGTGCTCCAGGATATGCGTGGCATCTCAGTCATCGTTGCTACGACAATGAATTTTACTCAAATTTGCCAAACAGCCCAGAAATACAACTCCCGCTAAAAACGGAACGGCGCTTTCTGGGAAGATGGATACCATACCACCGCCATCGAAACCGGAACACAGCTTCGACGCTGCTTGCTCTACATCGATATGAGCCTCGTCTGCTCCAGAATGGTCAGGCATCCGACTGACTGGCAATGGGCTGAATGCAATGAAATCCAGACGCCACCGCAACGTTTTCGGCTCATCAACCCTGAAATGACAACTTAGACTTTGCTTAGAATGCTGTTTTTGCTGGTAAAATGAGGTCTCTAAGGCTCAAGAAATACCCTTTTTCAAAGTCAATACATTGCCAATCAATGACTTGCCTTGGCCTGACCCCAGTACCAACCCCAGTACTATCCGCTTGTGTCCGTGTTTACGGAATAAAAGCCTGTTGCATCAGTTCCCGGGCTGCGTTTTTGAAGATTTCGGCCCATTCCGGTGCCAGCAGGCATTCGGTGACTTCATATCCTCCCCGCTCATAAAGTTCTGGGGATGCGCCGTAGTGGAGATAGCCATTGCTGTAAGCGGCCACCAGGGTATGCTGGAACGGGCTGTCTTTTTTCAGATCGAGGGCGACTTCAGTCAGCAACTCTGTTCCAGTCGTTAAGATGGCACAATTATCGATTCGTAGCAGCTGTACCTCAGCGGTGATTTGCGTGGAAGCGCTCGCCTGGTTCAGGCGCTGATGTTTTTCGAGGGTTTGGATATCATCGACGATTCGGCTGAGTTCTTCCATACAGCTGATATTGGTGAGATATTTATTCAGATTGGCCTGGTTAAGCGCATCTAATTCGCGCCAACTGGGATCGTCTTCGGCTTGAGCCTGCAGGTAGGTTGCGGCATCGGTCAAGGGATATTTCGGATAGAGTTGATAGCG
>CAZUCG010000595.1:0-2022 GCA_964619145.1 uncultured Lentisphaeraceae bacterium
TCAAGTCATTGAAGACTTTTTATGCTCAGGTCCCAACTTTGAGACGCCAGCAATTCCTTAGGGGATTAAGTGTTCTCAATCATGGTTCAGAGCGGTGTAATTTCTCGCTGTGGAGCTGGATAGTTCAGGCCTCAGCATAAAAAGTTCAAACTTCAAAGTCCGAGGCGTATAGGTGCTCACGTGGCCGTCAGCAAAGAGTAAGTTTGACCTGCCGCCGTGGACATCCGTCCCCAAAAGCCGATCTGTGGTGGTTGCCGGATTGGCTTTGCAGGTCATTTGCCGGGCATATCTAAGCATATGCCAGCTAGTATTGAAGGCTACTTTTAGTTCTGGGCAACCGGCGATGGCGAACTGGGAGGCACTGTGGATATTCGACTGGATGATCCCGTCGGTTCCGTAAGCACATATTGGCGAGTATGACTGCAGACTGCCGCCACCAGCATACCAGGACGGTTTGATTGAATTGAGCACATAAGGGGAAACATTGCTATTTGCTAGATTATTCCAGTAAGCTTCAGGCACGATTTCACTGCAGCAGGCGCTGATTCGTCTGTACCAACCATCATACGTCTTATATTCAATATACTTGCCATCCATAAGTTGGATTTGCCAATGAAGCAAATTGTTATCCGTGCTCAGGCCCTTATAGTAGAACCAATGCTCATTATTGTCGGTCACATACAACTGGCAGGACAAGCCGATTTGTCTTTGGTTTGACTGGCACAAGGCGCGTTTAGCCACAATTCTGGCTTTGTTCAAGGCCGGCAGCAGCATACTAGCCAGGACCGCGATGATGGCAATTACCACTAGGAGTTCAATCAAGGTGAAATAAAGAGTGTTTTTTTTCATAGCAGTTTGATCCTTAGGTTGGAGTCAAATCTCTTCATCGCCATACACAGCAAGCCATTCACGAGTCTGAGTTACTTCGGCGATGCCGACATCAGCAATACAGTTCGAACACAAAATAAAACCATCTAACTTCCCAGCGTGCATATATTCGCGGTAGATTTCCAGCTGCTGCGACATCAATTCCGGGGTCAGCGGCTTACAATTGCCATAATCCCACATATAACAGCCAGCCAGCAGTCGCTGGCCAGGATTTCTTGAGAGTACCAGGTCAAGATTTTGTCGCAGTTGGAGAATATTCTCACCATACCAGGTCCAGAAGGTGATTACGTCAAAGACTTCCAAGTATTCCTGCACTTGGAGTTGCAGTTCGCGGTCGTAGTACACGGTCCAGAATTCCAACGCCCGGCCGGCGTCGTGGCGCAGCTGCTCTTTCATTTGCCGCAGTTTGGCCGGAACGAAGTTGTTGCGACGAGCCTCATTGAGCAGAAAATCATCCATAACGGCACCTGTGATATTAGGATAATTTTTCGCTTGCCGGATGACTTCTTCCAAATCGCCGTAAAATTCTTCATTGCGGTGGACGCCGCCTGCGCCGATGGCCGACCAAATGACTTGATCTAGCCCTTTCATAGCCTCTGATTCATTGTCGAAAGGTGGGATGGGACCCAGCCGCATCGCTACACGGCAGCAGTTCCGGATGCCGAAGAACTCACAGCCCTCGACAGGAGTCATTCGGTTTTCGCCAGGAAGATTATAGCCCTTGGCGGCGTGGTGTGAACCAGGGGTCTGACCCCAGAGCCAGACTTTGTCGCGTAACTTTGTCATATTGTGCTACCTGTTTTGATTACAAAAAACTCGTCAACACTTATATTATAATGCTAAACGGAGGCAATAAAATGTCTGAATCGGTCAAATATGTATCAAAACGGGTTAAACTTAGCGAAAGCTCGTTGCAGTTACCAATGCTTCGCGTTATCCGCAGTGGGCAGGTGACATTAAGGGAATGGCGAGTGCCGATGCGCAGTTTGCCGTTCTGGCATCTTTACTGGAATTTGACTCCTGGAGCGCGCTTGATTTTTCACGATCATATTGTTCCTATGCGGCCCGGGAAGATATATTTATTTCCCTCGCATACAGTATTTGCGACTGATTCCGAGAAAATATTTGAACATT
>CAZUCG010000596.1:0-2018 GCA_964619145.1 uncultured Lentisphaeraceae bacterium
TAGAGTAAAAAACCTTTACCCAATTGGCTGAGCAGACTGACGCATTTGATGCCTTGGGCCTTCTCACGGGCTTTGTTCAAGGCTGGCAATAGCATCGAAGCCAGCACCGCGATAATGGCGATGACCACCAGCAGCTCAATAAGCGTAAAGCGCCAGCGAGAAAAGGCCAAAGACAAGCCGCTGCTAGAGCCGGAAAAATTGCTGCGTTTCATCTTAGAGGATATCGAAATATTCATCTTGCACCTCAGGGTTATCGGGTGGTGAATTGATGACACAGCTTGAAATCAGCACCTAGCTTTCTCTACCTAAGGAATTTTTCCGCCAGAAAATTATGCTGATGACAAATTCAGATAGCAGTATAAAATAATTGTTAACTCGACAAATGCAATCAGCGACAACACTTTAGTAAGTTTTTTTACTGTCACCAAGGCTCTGGGCCTAGCATTTACCGCCCGATTAGCGGGCAGTATTTCAAGCCATCTCTCAGTCTTTTGTCAGCCGCAGCAGGGTAATCTCGGGCGGCACGCCAATGCGGATGGGGAAGCCGTTCCAAATACCGGTGCCGCGATTGACATAGAGCTGCATCTCGCCGACTTGGTACCAGCCAGCGACGAAACCGCCGTTAAAGCGGGCTACCAAGTAGTCCAGCCCCTTAAACATCCCGCCGTGGGTATGTCCAGAAAGCTGCAAATCCACCCCGTGCTGCTCTGCCAGCGGGGCCAGATTCGGCCGATGAGCCAGCAAAATAGTCGTCAGCCCTTGCGGTCGACCAGCCAGCGCCCGGTCCACATCCGGCAAATCGAGGCCGAAGCGGTCGGCGGCCTGGTCGGTCACGCCGGCGATAGCGACCTGCGTCTCGGGCAACAGTATATGCTCATTGATCAGCATCCTGATGCCTAGCGTGGGCAAAAAATCCATCCATTCCTGGTAGCCAGAATAATACTCGTGGTTGCCAGGAATCCCAAAAACGCCATATCGCGCCGACAGCTCTTGCAGCGGCAGCAAGTCGCGCCCGTGTTCGGCGACGGTCCCGTCAACCAAATCACCCAACAGCACAATCACCTCGGGTCGCAATGCATTGGTGAGTTCCACCATCACTTTGACTCGATTCGCAGGGGTTAATTTATCGGCGTGGATATCGGCCAGCACCGCCAGCGTCAGTCCCTCGGCTTCGGCCGGCAAATTCGGCAAAACGATAGTCATCTCCCTGATTTCCGGGGCAGAGCGTCCGCACACGATGCCAAAGGTCGCCAGCGCCGAGGCAAAAACCAGCAATCCCAAATTAAGTCGATTTGCGATCAGCCAGAATTGGGACGGGAACTGCCGCAGGCAGGCAAAATAAATCAGCAAGAACAGCAAATAACCGGCTGTCGCCGCAACCAAGAAGAAGAAGAAGATAAACAGGATGGAAAACAGCCAAGATAAGGTAAACAACAGAGCCACCGGTAACCTCGGGGCGAAAAACATCGGCCCTCCCAAGACCCGGGTAACGTGAAATTTGAATGCCCCGACGAATAACACCGCGCCCAAAGCGATTTTGGCGTACCAACCACAACGCAGCGGCACAACGCCCAGCAAAAATATCGTACAAAACAAAAATAACTCAAATAATAACACAGCCATCCCATAGAGTGACGGTTTTTAACTGATGCTCTGATAGCAAAACAGCGAATCCATATTATCTCGTTGGCAACTCGCAGCTAACCCTAGGAGATAACTTGAATCCGCTGAAAGATAATATAACCGTTCTCAAGCAGTTTTTCCAGTTCAGCCCAGGAAATTTAATTCCCAAGTTTGGCCACAAAGCGGAGCGGAGAACAAAAACGGCCCTGCCCCAATTGCGCAAAAACATCTTTCAAGAGCCTTCCTAATCCGAGCTTTTCACCAGCCGTTCAAAAACGGCCGCTTTGGGTCTGCTTTCAGGACAGTTGGAACCCGTCACTCGGTGCAATAGCAAGGAAAATATGTAATGCGTCAGTGAAGCTGGGTAAGCCGATAGCGTAATTTTATCTCAAGTA
>CAZUCG010000597.1:0-2016 GCA_964619145.1 uncultured Lentisphaeraceae bacterium
AAGGTGGAGGCTGCTGTTTACGAGCGGTACGGGTGGAAGAAGCCGGAAGGATTGAGCTGGGGTGAAGAAGAGAAGCACCTGGTGCAGCAGTTGGCCGCCCTGACCGCGGAGGAGTTGCTGCGGTTGATGCTCTTTGTGATGCTGAAGCCGGTTGAGCATGATAACCGGACGTTTAATGCGGTGTATGGGGAAGAGGCGGCTGAAGAATAGGGGGTAAATAATGGCCAGGCCAAAAAAAGACGGATTAGAATACTTCCCACTCGATACGGACATGGACCAGGATGACAAGGTGCGTCTCATTGAAGCCGAGCACGGAATGCTTGGTTTCGGAATCCTGGTAAAGCTGTTTATGAAGATCTACAAAGAGGGCTACTACTACGAGTGGGGCGAAATGCAGCAATTACTCTTCTCGCGCAGCATTAATGTTGACATTAACAAAGTTATTGCAGTCATTAACTCCTGCTTAAAGTGGAATCTGTTTGACAACAACCTCTTTGAGCAGCATGGGATATTGACCTCTAAGGGCATTCAGCGGCGCTACGCCAAGGCAACATCGCGAAGAAATAATGTAAAGGTCGCCAAAGAATACTGGCTTTTGCCTCAAGAAGAATGCTTGCATATAGTTATCGTCGACAATAATAAAGTAAATGTATGCAATAACCCCCCTTCAGGCGTAGTTAATGACTGCAATAATCCCCAAAGTAAAGTAAAGGAAAGTACAGTAAAGGAAAGTACAGAAGATATATCGTCATCGCCCCCTCCTTACGACGAGATAGTCTCCTTATATCACGGCCTGGCCCCCTCTTTCCCGCGAATACAAAAGCTGACCGAGAAGCGAAAACGCGCCATACGCGCCAGGTGGCGGACGGACCCGAACTTGGAAACATTCAAGCAGTTATTTTGGAAGGCCGAAGCCAGCGATTTTCTCTCCGGGCGCAACGGCAAGTGGACATCCTGCAATTTTGATTGGCTGATCAGCGAGAGCAACATGATCAAGGTTCTGGAGGGGGCCTACGACAATAAGGGCCCGCCTCAAAAACCACAGAGAGGAGGACCTGCAAATGGCCGAGACTTTAGCGCCTTATACAACTGACGAGAGTGTTTGCCCCAAGTGCAAAGGGGCCGGGGGGTTCGACAGGATAATAAACGGCTTAGATTTCTGGATTATTTGCGAATGTCGCAACCGGCAACAGGAGCAGAAAAAACTATTGCAGTTATTTGATTCAGCGAAAATACCGAAGCGGTATATGTTCAAAAGCCTTGATAACTTCGACCGGTCCCGGCAGCCGAAAGCGTTCAAGAAGGCGGAGGATTATCTGCAGAATTGGAACGGGCTGTCCCGCGCCGGCAAGGGGCTTATCTTTGCCGGGGATGTTGGCACCGGAAAGACCCACCTGGCGTATGCGGTAATGCTGGAGCTGCTGGGACGCGGAGTGAAGGGTATGGCCGCAACGGTTCCTGACCTCATGGACGATCTGCGGCCAAAGCGGGGAGAGACGACGGAGAAGCAGCTGGTGCAGATTAACACGCTCAAAACCATAGACCTGCTGCTGCTCGATGATCTCGGGGCCCAGCGCAATACGGAGTGGGTGACCGAGCGGCTGTTTATCATTCTAAATGCAAGGTATAACAACATGCTGCCGACGATTATTACAAGCAATGAGCGGCTGGAGGATTTAGAGGCAACGCCGGGATGGAGGCGCATTATCGACCGCATTGTTGAGATGTGCGCGGTGGTGGTCATGGACGGCGAGAGCTACCGGCTCGATAAAGCCAAGTCGGCTTCAAAAAGTTAAGGGCGGTGATCCATGTGAAACTAAAACCCTGGTTGTTTATACTGGTCAGCGCCCTGGTCATCACCGGGGTCCTGGCCTTAGCGGCTAATTCCGAGGCCCGGGAAAACGAGATCCGCGAACTGGAACGCGAGTGCGAACAGCAATTACAGCAGCTCCGCGAAATGCGGCAGCAGCTGCAGAAAGCAAGCGACCGCCTGGAAGAACTGGAGACGATGCTGCT
>CAZUCG010000598.1:0-2012 GCA_964619145.1 uncultured Lentisphaeraceae bacterium
CCTAGTGGAAAGAAAAGCTCCTTCCCCTAGGTCCCAACTTCAGGACGCGACCAAAGAGTTATGCTGCCCAAGCGGTGGTGGATGTACACAACGGGTGAGTGCTAAGAAATTGAGGACGATTTTTTTCTATTATTATGCAGTAATTTCGCTCAGGGATGCAAAATCAGCTTAAAAGGACAAGAAAATGACAGATTTTACAGCTCTCAAGGTAGCCATCAGTAAAGGCCGGCGCAACGACGTCATTGCCATAGTGCAGGAGGCGATTGACAAGCGTGAAGACATCAACGCCATCCTCGAACAAGGTATGATCCCGGCAATGCGTGAAATTGGCGAGCAGTTCAGCCGTAACGAAGTCTATGTGCCGGAATTGCTGGTCGCGGCCCGCGCGATGCAGAGCGGCCTGACGCTTATCGAGCCGATACTCACCGCCGCCGGGCGTCAATCTCCCGGCACGGTCGCTATCGGCACGGTCAAAGGCGACTTGCACGACATCGGCAAGAACCTCGTCGCCATTATGCTCAAAGGAGCAGGTTATCAAGTAATCGATCTCGGTGTCAACTGCGATCTGGCTAAGTTTGAACAGGGTGTTGCTCAAGGCGCACAAGTTATCGCTTGTAGTAGCCTGCTAACCACCACCATGACTTATATGAAGCAAGTCGTAGAGCATTTCAAAGACAGCGATGTCAAGATTATCATCGGCGGCGCGCCGGTTACGCAGGCGTATGCAGATGAGATCGGCGCCGACGGCTACGGCGAGGACGCTAATGGCGCAGTTAAGCTGACTGACACATTCCTGAAAGCGTGCTGAGACGCCACCAGGATATGCGAATATTGCTAACCAGCCAAGACAATCTGGCCAGCGTCCTCCAACGTTCGGGGCACCAACTCGATTTGCGTTGTGGTGGGCGCGGGACTTGTGGGCGTTGCGGCGTCCAGTTGCTTTCTGGCACCTGGGAAGTCGCAGGGCGAGTGGTTGAAGCCCCAGCGAGGGTACTGTCCTGCCGTACCCATCTGTTGAGTGATGCGGGTGAAGTCGAGTTCAAGACGTTAATTGACGACGGCAAAATCAGCGCGGACTGGTGTTCTCCTGCGCTACCAGTTCGCCCGGAGACGGTGATTGGCATCGATATCGGTACCACCACTATCGCGGCAGTCAAAATACAGGCTGGTCAGGTTCTTGGCCGGGCCAGTTGTTTCAATGCCCAGGTGAGATATGGCGATAATGTCTTAACCAGGATCAATGCCGCCGTAGAAATTTTATCTGCTTTAACGAGTGCTGTCCACGAATCTGTCGCTGGGCTGCTGTCGGAGCTCGGCACCCACGATGTCGCTAGAATCGCAGTGGCTGGCAATACTGTAATGAGCTGTCTTTTTCACGGGCTTGACCCCGCCACGATTGGCACTATGCCGTTTATACCGCCAGCGCGGATTTTTCCTGAGACCACCTGGGAGGGTTTGCCACTGTTGACTATGCCTTGCATTGCCGGGTATATCGGTGGAGATGTGACCGCCGGGTTGTGGGAAACCGCACTCCAGCCGCAGGAAATGCTGCTCGATATCGGCACTAACTGTGAGATCGTATTCCACACCCCCGCCGGGTTGCTCTGCGCCGCTGCCGCCGCGGGCCCGGCCTTCGAAGGCGCAGGCCTGCATTTCGGCAGCCGGGCCATCCCTGGAGCCATAGAGCATTATCTGGGGGCTGATAATTATACCGTCCTGGGCGACGGAGAAGCGTTCGGGCTTTGCGGCTCGGCTTTTATTGATTTCCTGGCGGTCGAGCGTCGGCGTGAGCATTTGGACACTTTTGGCCGATACCAGCCCAAAGCCGAATTAATGGCGATTACCGACAAGGTATTCGTGCACGAATATGATATTGAACAGTTGTTGAAGGCCAAAGCAGCTGTCTGGGCCGGAATCAAGACCCTGGAAGAGCATTGTAACCTCAAAGCTAAAAAAATTTTTCTAGCCGGTGGTTTTGCCCGCTATCTTGATTTATCGAACGCCATCGCCGT
>CAZUCG010000599.1:0-2006 GCA_964619145.1 uncultured Lentisphaeraceae bacterium
CGTTGATCCGCGGAATTATTGTTTAGGTTATTCCCTGGCGGTTGGTCGTGTGTCCCCGGCTGTACCGACGGCGTCCTCGCCTATTGGCGCTAACTTAAGCTGAAAAACAGCTGGGAATTCTGACACAGCCATCCCATAGCGATGGCAGAATTTGCATAGTTTAGCAAAAAAGCGCGGTTTGTCCTGTTTTTTAGCCCTGAAAGGGCGGTTTCATCGTAGCCCCGGGCAACGCCCGGGGGAGACAGGCAAAATTGCAATTGTGCCCTGAAAGGGCACCTCAATGATCCGTTTTCAATCCCAGATATATTTTAAGTTAGCGCCAATAGGCGTCCTCGCCGTCGTCTTATCTTCCCCCCCTCGCCGTCGTCTTAATTACCGAACTTGCAAATTATTGCAGCAGTCTCAATAAGTCTTCGCGGGTCAGTCGGTTACAAACTGCTGCATCGCTAACCTCGCCCACGACGGCATCGAAGAGCTCTTGTTTCTCCTGCATCAGGTTGAGGACTCGCTCTTCGATACTGTCCTTCACGACCATTCGATAGGCCATTACGGTCTTGTCCTGCCCCAGTCGATGAGTACGGTCGATGGCTTGGTTTTCCACGGCGGGGTTCCACCAGGGGTCATAAAGGAAGACGTAGTCGGCCTTGGTCAGGGTCAAGCCAGTACCAGCGGCCTTCAAACTCAACAACAAGACTCCTGGCTGTTCGTCGTCGGTAAATTCCTGTACGATAGCACCGCGTTGTGGCAGTGGTGTTTTGCCAGTGATGCTGCGATGCGGCAGGCCATTATTGCTTAGTTCCCGGGCAATAATGGTGAGCATTTGGGTGTACTGGCTGAAAACCAGGGCAGAATGGCCATTTGCCAGCACTTCGGAAAGTTTTTCCAGCAGCAGCGCGAGCTTCGCGCCTCCCAAATCGTGAGTTTTCTTCAGATACAGCTCAGGGTCACAGCAGATTTGTCGGAGGCGAGTCAGGCCGGCCAGGATCTCCATTGGCCCGAAGGCCTTGATTTTCCTTTTCGTCTCTACCAGCGTGCGGTCATAGAAATCGCGTTGTGCATTCTCTAATTCCACTGGCAGAACTTCCACGATGCGGGCTGGCAATTCGGCGGCGACCAAGCTTTTGCTACGTCGCAACAGCAGCAGCGATAAACGCGCCCGTAATTCGGACGGCGAGACTTGTCCTGGCACCAGGAAGTTCTCCTTTGGACCAAGGAATTTTGGATTCAAAAAATCCATAATGGACCACAAGTCGAGGAGTTTGTTCTCCAGAGGTGTGCCGGTCATCGCCAGACGGTGTTGGCAAGGCAGTTTTTTTACCGCGCGGCTGACCTGGGCATCGGGATTTTTGATGGCCTGTGCTTCATCGAGGATTATGAACGAGAAGGTCCGGCTGGCCAGCAGCGCCACCTCAATCCGGGCCATACCATAATGGGTGACTAGCAGGTCATAATTGCCTTCGGCAAACGCCTGTTGTCGTTTTTGTTTGCTACCAGCCAAGATCAGTACCGACAATTCTGGACAGAATTTGGCGGCCTGTTCTTTCCAAACGCTCATCACTGAGGCGGGACAGATAATCAGGGCTGCGAAACCCTGCCCTTCGCGTTGTTTCCAGGCTAACAGCAAGGCTAGTACTTGCAAAGTCTTACCCAAGCCCATATCGTCGGCCAAGATGCTGCCGGCGCCATTCAGACAGCGGTCAGCCAGGAAAGTATAGCCGGCGACTTGGTATGGTCGCAGGATGGCTTGCAGGCTCGCTGGGGCGGGTGGTACTTCGGGGATGGGGCTACTGCGCAGTGAATCCAAGTATGAACGAGTGCTGTCATTCAAGGTGAAACCATCCTGGCCGCATAGCTGTCCTAGTTTGCGGCCGGCCTCACTTTTTAACATCAATTTCGGCTGCTCGTCGTATCCTTCAGATTCCAGCTGGTCAAGGGTTTTCTGTGCCTTGTCGGGATCGATGCTCAGCCAGCCGCTTTGACTGCGCAGCAGCCGGCCGCCGCTGGCA
>CAZUCG010000600.1:0-2004 GCA_964619145.1 uncultured Lentisphaeraceae bacterium
GTGGTCGGCAGAATCTTTTACTGGCCCGGATTGCGACGTTCGAGGCGGAATCCGGCAAGCCGTTGACGCTGGCCAATTTCGTCGATTACCATCATTTGCCGCTCAGTACAATTTATCAAAAAGAGCTGTTCACTCGCCTTTGCCAACGAGCTGGTCGGGCTGATGAATTCAGTATAGCAGATGAGGATCGCCTGCGCAAAGGATTGCTGCGGCTAGGGCATTTGAATTCAGCTTATCAGCTCCGAACATTGCGAGAAATCTTGACTGCGTCGGAAGATCGCTTGCGCCATCTGACTGAAGATGAGGAGCGAATTCTCACTATGCTCCACTTCAGCATTTGGACTCGCCAGGCAGCAGTTACGACACTGGCCGAAAGTATCGTCAAAATGAAAGCCAATACGGTGTTTTTGGCAGAATTACTTGCGCTGCTGGATTATCTTTATGAACATACTGATCTGGTGACTACAAAACCGGAATTGTCGTTTGCCTGTCCTTTAGAATTGCACGCGAATTATACCCGCGATGAAATTCTAGTCGCGCTCGGGAACTGGACGCTCGGCTCGACACCAGAAATGCGGGAAGGCGTGAAATATCTCCCTGCAATCAAAACTGAGATCTTTCTGGTGACCTTGAATAAGTCTGCGAAACATTATTCGCCAACCACGATGTATTTGGATTATGCCATCAGTGATGACTTGTTCCACTGGCAGTCGCAGAGTACCACTAGTGTCGACTCCCCAACTGGGCTGCGCTATCTGAATGGCTCCAGTACCATTTTGCTATTTGTCCGGGAAAATAAAAACGCCGCTGGCGTAAGCTCCAGCTATTGTTTTCTCGGGCCAGCTGATTATGTCTATCATTATGGTTCGCGCCCGATTAACATTGAATGGCGCTTACGCTATAAAATGCCAGCTCGACTTTGCCGGCTAACAGAACGTCTGGCCATAGCGTAAACGGAAGGCTAAATCACTGCGGCGAAATGTATTTCTGTTGATACCGGCAAAGTCGGATCGTTATAGAGTTCTCTTCAATCAGTCAGAAAGCTGTGATTACGGGAGTGGAGAATAAAGTCTGCTTTTATTCTTTCAACACGCGATCGATGACCGCGAGTTCTTCAGCAGTGAAGTCGCAATTCTGACTACCTTTGACGATTTCCCGGATTTGTTCTACGCGGCTAGCGCCGATCAGTGCGGAGGTCACGCCTTGGAAGTGCAGCACCCAAGCGATAGCCATCTGGGCGAGGGTCTGTGAGCGAGCGGCGGCAATCTGGTTCAGTCGAGTGATCTTAGCCAACAGCTCGGGGGTGATGCGTGACTCTTTTAGGAAATGATTGCGCTTGGCCCGGGAATTCTCCGGGACACCTTGTAGGTATTTGTTGCTGAGCAAGCCCTGCGCCAATGGCGAGAAAAGAATCGCGCCCACGCCTTCCTGATCGAGGTAGTCGAACATCCCTTCTTCTTCGTAGCGCCGGTTGAGCATACTGACGTTAATCTGATGCAGCAAGCACGGCACTTTGAGCTCCCGTAAAATGGCAATCGCCTGCCGGGCACGCTCCAACGGATAATTTGAGATGCCGATGTAGAGCGCCTTGCCGGCTCGCACGATATCCGCCAGAGCGGTCATAGTTTCCTCGAGAGGCGTCTCGGGGTCCGGTCTGTGGTGATAAAAAATATCGAGGTACTCGACGCCCAGGCGCTTCAGACTCTGATCGCAGCTGGCGAGCAGGTTTTTGCGCGAGCCCCATTCGCCATAAGGGCCTGGCCACATCAGGAAGCCGGCTTTGCTGGAAATCAGCAACTCATCACGGTATTTTCCCAGGCCATTTTTGAGGATTTGAGCGAAGGTCCGTTCGGCGCTGCCTGGTTCGGGGCCGTAGTTATTGGCCAAGTCGAAATGGGTAATGCCCAGATCGAAGGCCTGGCGGGCCATTTTTTCGGCATTAGCATAGTCGTCGATGCTGCCGAAGTTATGCCAGAGTCCGAGGGAGATCAGCGGCAGCTTAAT
>CAZUCG010000601.1:0-2000 GCA_964619145.1 uncultured Lentisphaeraceae bacterium
TGAATTGCCGCCGCTGGTTTGTTTCTTCGGAAGCAAGACTCACTGCCAAGCTGTTCGTCGATTTTGTGGCACTGATTATCGTTGCCTATATTAACAAGACAATGCAAAGCAAAGAATTATATAAGAAATATACAATGCCGGAACTTTTGCCTGAGCTGGAGTTGAGACAGAGTTTTTGCGAGCCAGGGCGAGCACCTATCATTGGCGAGGTTTTGAAAAAACAACGGCTAATCTACGAAGCGATGGATATCTTGCCTCCGGCTTAACAAATCATTGTTATGTGTTCACGAGAATCCGGAATTAATAATGAAAACGAGCATCATCTGCCTCAGCTGTGCGTTTCCAGAAACATCTTTTGGCTGCTCCTGGGAGCGCGGAGCCCCAGCTCTACATTATTAACGGCAGCGAGCATCTTCCTTGAACTTACGGTAGAGAGACGAGAGGGTAAAGAGCAAAATAAAGACAATGTAGCCGTGTGTTCTTATGAAATTGGCTAATGCCCAAAAGTGGTTGTGATACTCAATCTGGCGTCTGTCTTGAATAACCTTGTTTTTATGATACAGTAACAGACAATGTCTTGCTGGCGGTATTCTTTCTCTGGGAAATGCTATGGAAAAGCCGATGCACGCACCTCTTTATTGCAATCCTCTGCCCTTGCCCAATCTCCCTCGCGGTCGCTACAGCGGGTGTCAGACAGTCTTTGAGCAACAATTTGCCCTCCCGGACAGGTTTAGTATTTTCTTTGGCAAAGACCGTCCTGATTTCCGCGAATCTGGTGATGTCATAGTGCTGCATTACCAGCCGGATGGCTGCTGGTATCTTTTTGGCTCTAGTCGGGCCGGCGATAGCGTATATCGCTCCAAGGATTTTTTTACCTGGGAGCATTTTCATATTTCTCTTGACGCTGAGAATGGCTATGCTCCTGCGGTTACCCAACGCGACGGCAAAGTCTATTTGAGCTTCAGCCTGTCGCCGCTTTATGAGGCCGAACATCCACTGGGTCCATACCATAGCCTGGGATTCCTGCGCGACCCCAGCGGCGAAAAGCTGAAAGCCTGGCTGGACCCGGACTTGTTCACCGATGACGACAACCGGATGTACGCCTACTGGGGCTATGGTCCCGCGGATGGCGGCTTGTTCGGAGTCGAAATCGACAGCTTGAATCCACCTGTCAGCAAAGGCGAACCGACCTTCTTGATTGACTTCAATAGCGATCATATCTGGGAGCGTTTCGGTGAGGCGAATGAGGACCCCGATTACAGTTCTGTGGAAGGAGTCTCGATGTTCAAGCAGAACGGGCTCTATTATTTGCTGTATTCTGCCAACGGCGCCGGCTTCCGCAATTACGCCGAAGGGTGCTATATCGGCACCTCGCCATTGGGACCTTTCGAATATGCCCAGTCCAATCCCTTTGCCCGTCAAAGTACCGGTATGGTTAATTCCTGCGCTCACGGCAGCTTGGCGCGCGGACCAGCGAACACTGTCTGGTATTTCTACAGCACCTGCATCCGTCAACGGCACGAATACGAACGACGTATCGGTATGGACTTGGTGCGTTTCGATGAGAACCACGAGCCGCGGGTAGAGATTTCTGCCGCGCCGCGGTATCTGGATGGCTCCGACGCGGGGCTGCTGCCGGTCTCGGTGAATAAACGAGTTGACAGCTCCTCCCAGGCCGGCTACAACCTCGACCGCTATGCCATTGACGACTGCACCCACACTTGGTGGCAGCCCAGCTTCGCTGACCCAGAACCCTGGCTTACCGTCGAACTGCGGCGCGAATTCAAGCTCAGTGCCATCCGCATACTCTGGAGCGAAGTAAATTTGGACTATGACCACGGTATCCTGCCTGAAATTGTCAAGTACCGCTTGGACTTCTACCGCAAAGACGCAACTCAGCCCAGTCAGACACTAGATTTTTCCGACAACCAGGAGGAGAAAATCGTCGATTTTCGTACCTTTGCTGAGATTCCGGCCCAGCGTGTCCGATTGACCATTTT
>CAZUCG010000602.1:0-1996 GCA_964619145.1 uncultured Lentisphaeraceae bacterium
CAAACCCCGCAGTCGGCGACGTGGGTATTATTGTGCCGCAGGACATCCAGACCCGAATCAACGAGATCCAGCGGCAGCTCAACGACCTGTCGGAGTATATAACCGTCGAAACCGTCAATACCCTGTCTGGCAGCCGGGTGCTGGAGGCCGATAACGTAATGATCCCGTTCCAGGTTGTGAACGAGTACGGCGCGATCCAGGAGATGGACAACCCGCAGTTTGTCCCGATCCAGTATCAGCTGGTCAAGCGGGCCGGGTATCTCCCGCTTACCAGCGAGCTTTTAGCAGACAGCGACCAGAATATCATCCGGTACGTCAGCAACTGGATCGCGAAAAAGCACGTGGTGACCAAAAACATGTTGATTGTCGACATGATTCAGGGCCTGCAGCCCGTCCAGTTGCAGGGCTTTGACGACATCAAGCGCGTTCTCAACGTTGACCTCGACCCGGCCATTAGCCTCAACTCCGTCATCATCACCAACCAGGATGGCTACCATTGGATGGATACCCAGGTGGACAATGATGGCCGTTACCTGCTGACCGACGACATCACCCAGCCTGGGCGTAAGCTGTTCAAAGGCCGCCCCGTGGTAGTAGTGTCTAACCGCTATCTGCCCACCATCCAGGGACCGCCTAACCTGGCGCCTGTTTTCATCGGCAATGGCAAGCAGTTTGCGGTGCTCTTCACCCGTGGTCTGTATGAACTAGCCTCCACCACCGAGGGCGGCGACGCCTGGCGGCGCGACACCACTGAGCTGCGGACCATCACCCGCGATGACCTTGTGGGATGGGACCTTGCGGCCGGGGTTTACGGCCAGATCCAGATTTAAGGTGGTAGCCCATGCCTAAAGTAAAAGCTCTATATCATTTCCTGGACGTGAAGGCCTGCAGAAACAGGATGCAGGGCAACGTGTTCGAGGCATCGGAAGAGCGGGCCAAGGAGCTGGAAAAGACCGGCTTGGTTGCCCCCCTGGAACCAAAGCCTAAGGGGGCTGCGAAAGAAGCGCAGCCGGCCGAGAAGCCGAAGGCTCCAGAGCCCAAAAAGAACCCGAAGGAATAAAGGGGCTGTCCCGGAAGGGCGGCCCCTTGCCCTTAAGGGGGTGATTGCATGATTGTAACCCTGGAGGAAACAAGGCAGTATTTACGGATAGATGACAGCGAAAGCGACATGCTTTTAATCTCTCTAATAGCCGCTGCGGAAGAGTATTTGAAAAACGCAACCGGGAACCAATTTGACAGCACTAATCCCTTGGCCAAGCTTTTTTGCTGGGTGCTGATTACGGATTGGTATGAGAATCGAGAACACACTGGCAAGGCTAGCGAAAAGACCCGGCCTATTGTAGAAAGCATGTTGGCCCAGCTTCGGCATTGCTATCAGCCGGAGGTGACGGAATAATGAACCCCGGCGATCTGAGGCACCGCATTGAAATCGGCTATTATGCAGAAGGCTTTGACCAATGGGGAGACCCTTTACCGGAACCTGAATGGAACCTGGTGGCCAAAGCCTGGGCTTCCGTCGAAGGCCTCCGCGGCAATCAATACTTCCAAGCGCAGCAAACAGTGAACCAGTCAGACCATCGCATTATTATCCGCTACCGCAAAGATATTAAGCAAGGCCTAATAGTCAAGCATGATAGCAGCGAGTTCACCATCCAGTCTGTGCTTGACGAGGATGGCCGGAGACGTTACCTGACGCTGATTTGCCAGGAGGTGCAACCGGCGTGATTAAACCACTAAATATGCGCCCACTTAAAGTTTCAGAAATTGCCGAGGCATTTGCAATGTGGGCGAAGGCAAACGGATATAAACACTATAGCCTTGGAACAAGGCAGATCAGTGAGACAGAGATTGTAGTTGAGGCTAAGGTGTTGTCAAAAGGAAGTGAATAGATTGAGAGTCCGCATGAAGGTCGAAGGTGGTGATAGGCTGGCCCGGCGGCTGCAGATGCTGGCTGAAGAAACCGCACGAAAACATATGAGGGAAGCGGCCCTTGAAG
>CAZUCG010000603.1:0-1993 GCA_964619145.1 uncultured Lentisphaeraceae bacterium
TCCTGGCCGCAATGCTGATGCCGGCATTGCAAAAAGCCCAGCTGGCCGCCCGACAAACCCAATGCATTAACCAATTGAAGCAGATTTCATTGGGCTATGAGATGTATCGGAATGAGAGCAAGGATCATTTCCCTTATTGGACTTCAAACTTGTATCCTACTTATATTAATACTAAGAAGGTGTTTCAATGCCCGAATCATGCCCAAGGCTTTAAGTCTGCCGATGGCAAATGGGATCCCCATCCAGGAGATGGAAACGATTTTAAAGATTCTTATGACCACACCGGCAATAGCGGGCTGAATAACTCTACCCCAACTGATGTCGGCGGCGTGAGTTATTTTTACGAATTGAGCGATGCCAAATGTTCTTGGAAGCTTGACGGTTCTGGTTTGTCAGGAGATTATACTTGGGCAGAACTTAAAGATTACCAGTTGAAAAGCGGCAAATCTGATGGGAGCGGCTATGATCCGACGCTGTTCCCAGTGTTGCGTTGTTTTTGGCACTATTCGAAAAAATCAAAAAAGGATGATGGATGGAGTAATGCCCGTCCAGCCTTGAATGTCTCCCATGCTGGGAATTTCTTTATGAGTACTTTTGAATGGGAAAAAGGCGCTTGGTCTCCATAAGTCTTCCCTGCGCTTATATCTTGCTTGCCTAAGCATTATCATTTTAGTTTTATTTATCGCACATATCATCTCATCAAATTAAGGACAGAAGTATGGAGAAAGCACGCGTTGGTTTCATTGGCTGTGGCGGCATCGCCCAGTATCATTTCAAACACTTTGAGCAGATGCAGGACAAGGCCCAGATCGTGGCCTGCTGTGACTTGCTGGAAGACCGGCGCACCCGCACCGCAGAGCGTTTTTCCTGCACGCCGTACAGCGATTACCGCGAGATGCTGGCTCAAGAGCAGCTCGACGCGCTGTTTGTCTGTGTGCACCCAGCTGCGCACGACGGTATGGAATTCCTGGCCATTGAGAAGGGCATAGCGCTATTTGTCCAGAAGCCAATGACCCTGGATCTGAAATATGCCAAGAAGGTCCTGCAGGGTATCAAAAAGAAGGGCCTGGTCAGCGCTGTGGGCTTGCAATGCCGTTATCCTGACACCCTGCCGTTTGTCAAGAACTGGGTCGAGCATCACGAGGTCGCGGTCATCAGCTGTTATCGTTTTGGCAATGTGCCGATGGTCTGGTGGTGGCGGGAAATGGCCGAATCAGGCGGCCAGGTGGTAGAGCAGACTATCCATAATTTTGATATCTGTCGGTATCTGTTTGGCGAAGTCAAGCAGGTGCAGTCGGCTCGCCGCCGTGGTGTCGTTCAGGACATAGAGAAATACGATGTTGATGACGCCTCTTCGACTATTCTGACCTTCAAGAGCGGCCTGATCGGTACCTTTAGCACCGGTTGTTTCGGTCCCGGCGCCGGTGACTTCAATTTCTATTGCCCTGACAGCACCAAGCTGGTCTATTCCCTGGGGGGGAACTATACCTCCTCAAGTCCTAATATGACCATTGAGGGTAAGTGCTCTAACGATTATGGCCAGGAATGCGATGAGACATTTATCGACGCCGTCCGCGGAGCTATCCCGGCTGACGAAATCCTCTCGCCCTACAGCGATGCTTGCAAGACCCTGGCTCTGACCCTGGCCATCAATAAATCGCTGGATCTAGGCGGCCAGCCAGTGCAGCCCGAAATGTGAAGACCTTGCAATCACCCCTGTGAGCAGAAGGCTTGGCGCAAAACCAGGGCACACTTTGTACCCTAGTTTGCCCAGTGGCGCCCTCCGGGCGCTGGTTTAGGGGTATGCTTGTTCCCCCAGTTCCCTCGCCCTTGCGGGCTTCGGTCACTGGGGGTTATGTTTGTTTGGCCCTTCGGGCCCGAGTCCCCCGGTTTTCTGCTAATGCAAGGGTGAACATACGACCCTTCGGATCCGAGTCCCCTAGTTCTCTGCTAATGCAAGGGAGAACATACGACCTTGTGGGCCCGAGTCTTC
>CAZUCG010000604.1:0-1987 GCA_964619145.1 uncultured Lentisphaeraceae bacterium
CGAGCGATATTGCTCTAGGGTAGCATCGGCAGAATCCTTGTGGTAAGCGTGATCCTGGGCAAAGCAACCCGGCGGCATAATGCCGTAAGGGCTGACTATGTTGCTGAAATCTAACTTGTAGTAACTGAGACCGTATTGTTCAGCCATCTCACAGAGCTTGGTCACCAGCCAATCACGATGCTTTGAAGCGAGGCAGCGACAGCTGAGTTCCCTGGCAAAGGGCTTGAAATCGCCGGAAGGCAACTGGCAATTGTCCTCCGGACAGGAACCGGGGTGGCCGTAATCAGTGCCGATGTTGAACCATAAGCCAAAGCGCAAGCCCAGCGCCTGAACTCGCTGAGCCAGCGGCTCCAGTCCACCGGGGAATTTATCCGTATCGACCGCCCATTGCTGGTCGGTAAACCAGCCGTCATCAAGGACCAGGGTTTGGAATTGCATCTCTGCCGCCTTGACTGCCAAATCACTGACCAGCTTTTCGCTGATATCCTTGCAGAACGGCAACCAAGTGCAGTACATAATACCGCCATTGTCAACACAAGCCGGCAAATGCCGACGAATCAGCCGCCGGAATGCATTGCGCTGGTTGGCGCCGCAACAATCTCCGTGAAAAGTAGACAAGAAGACCTCACCGCTGACAAAGGTCTCGCCAGGAAACAAATACTTGCAGAATTCCGCCGTGCTGCGGCTGTAGCCGCAGAGCAGCCCGCTCGGCCAATGCGGATAGCACATAAAATATCGCATCGGTCCCTGGATGCTGGTGCCGACCCAGAAGCCGGCCCGGGTAGTCTCATCGTAGGCCAAGACAATATCATCACTGCCGGTAGCAGTGAACATCGGCCCAACGGGCGGGAAGCCCGGCCCCAAGCGGTACTCTAAGTCGATTTTCTGCCCCGGCGCGAGGCTGAATTCCTCCAACGCCAGAGCTGTGAGGCGCATCTCTGGACCCTTAGCGGTAAATGACAGCCATTTGACGCAGGCTTTAAGATCGGGGTAAATCTGATAGAATACTGAAAAATGCAACGGCCGCTCGCGCAACGCAAAATCGAGCCGCAGGATTTCACTGCCGCCGCTGCCGGCAGTTTTTTCAGTGCCAATCAGAGTAAAGGCACAAGTGCTTTCCAAGACATTGCCATCCAAGTCGCTGATTGCCGAAAATGAGTAACTGCTGATGACGACACCATCAAGGGTAAACGAAAATTCCGGCACATTGACGTCGGTGACATATTCTAAACCGCTCTCGCGATCCAATACCGATGTCGTATGCAAGCCGTTGGCGGAAAATTCTACCTGCCGACGAAAACGATCGTTCTCTAAGAAAAAAATATTGTTGGGCAAAATCTTAATCATACATTCTCCTAAAAATAAAACCTAAAAAAGCACCCCTGACTTCTTGGCACGAAACTAGAATCCGGTTCGGCTTGCAGCCGTAAAGAATTCGAGAGAACAAATTTGGGCCAAACAAAATGATGCTGTTAAGTCAATTTTTGTCGTCGGGTCTGGAAGAATTCTTTCAGCAATTCGCTGCATTCGTCTTCCAGGACGCCAGATTGCACCTGCACCCGATGCAGCATCCCTGGGAAGCCGGTGATATCCAGAGCGCTGCCGGCGGCACCCATCCGCGGGTCTGCGCAACCGAAGACCAGCTTCCCAAGCCGGCAGTTTACCATCGCTCCAGCACACATCGCGCACGGCTCTTTGCTGACATACAAGCAGCATTCGGTCAGCCGCCAGTCGCCAACGCTTGCGGCGGCCTGGGTCAAGGCGATCATTTCCGCGTGCGCGGTGCCATCTTTCAGCAGCTCGACCTGATTATGAGCGCGAGCAATTACCTTCTCGTGCCAGACAATGACCGCACCGACTGGGACCTCGCCAGCCTCGGCTGCCTTTTGCGCCTCCCGCAACGCCAGCCGCAGATAGTACTCTGGCGTAAAAATCAACTTGCCAGTGTTGTCATCAATCATCAGATAATGCCTCCAATAGACGTTTG
>CAZUCG010000605.1:0-1987 GCA_964619145.1 uncultured Lentisphaeraceae bacterium
AGCTGCTCTTCCGCCTGACCGACGCCGCCGGTAATGTCACTACGCTGCAGCAGGTAGTGCTGATTGACAACATCGCGCCAGACTCCATCGGCCCGACGGTCATTGTCCCTGACCGCGGCCTGGCTGACAACGATGGCATTACTAGCCTGCTGATCGGTGAGACTGTCCATATCAGCGGCAATGTGCCGGAAGTGCCCAGCCGCATCGAGTTGCTCCATCAGGGCGGAGTATTGGCTGCGCAAGATTTCGCAGTCGACTCCGCTGGCACAGCGTTCTCGCTGAACAGTGGCCTGAGTGACGGCGGCGATTACACCTTACTGTTGCGCCTGAGTGACCTGGCTGGTAATAGTGTTGAGAAAGAGATCTCGCTGAGCATTGATGCAACACCGCTGTCGGTGGCTTATAGCCAATTGCCAGGCTCTTTCGCTGCTGCCGATGCCCTGAAATTAACTTTCAACGCGGCATTGACAGCGGATTTGACGCTGGCGAACTTGGCCCTGACTTATGCCGGAGCAGCAGTGACACCAGCAGCGCTGACTTTGACCAAAGACCCACAGGCAGAGGAGTATACTTTGAGCGGCTTGCTGGCTATCCCCAGGCAAGTAAATGCTGATTTCAGGCTGACAGTTGACTTGGCTGGCTTACAGAAAGCCTTGTCGGGCTTACAAGGGCAGGGCAGATATGAAGAGACCTGGCCATTCGTCTTGGATAATCTCGACGCATCGCTGACTTGGCAACAAGGCTGGAATGCTGTGGTATTGCCCTTCGAGTTCTTGACAATAGAGAGTTGGGAAGAACTCGAAGGACTACCGTGCTTCGTTTACGCAGCTGATAGAAAGACCTTCGTCTTCGGAGAAGCATTGTTGGGACAGCCTTGCTGGATTTTCCTGGCCGCCTTGGAAGACGCACCGCAGCTGCAAGGAAAACTTACTCTCGGAGGGGGAATTACCGCCATAGTTAAGCCCGGGGTCTGGAATTTCCGCGGCGCCTTGAGTGATGCTATCCCGGCTGGTGATATGGCCGTCTGGGAATGGCAGGGCAAGGTCTATCGCCAAGCTGATACTTTGCGCCAGGGTAATGCCTATCTGATCATTGAGCCCTGATTCTTTGCGTACAGCAGGGCTGGGGCGAGTGGCGGCGATTAGCGCCCACCTTGTCCTGCTACTGACTGACAAGCTGTTGGCTGGTTTGCCTTGACCGCCGGCAGCTTGGTTCTTTCTACTAGTCGAGCGGGGCTTTTGCTAATGCTGGGCGGGTTGTTCCAGTGCGTTGCTGATAAGCTGGCACAATGCGTATTGCCGGCAGCAGATGCAGATAATGTTCAGTCACTATGCCGAATACTATGCCCTGATATTATCTCCCAACGATAAAAAATAAGCGCTTTGCAGGAAGATTATAAGTGCCTATTTGACTAAAATATCGTCATCAGACACAGCGGATATTTTCCAAGACTTATCTATTTTTTGCCATCTGGCCTGGAAGTGTCGGATTTCGTCATAGGCTGAGCCTAGCGCCTTGATCTTGACTCGGACCACACAGATGGCATTTGCCCGCGTTGCAGTGGTCAATTCCACCTCGCATTCCATTGCTGTGATGCTGATGCTGTCGCACATCCCGCGTCCTCTGGTTAGCTGACTGGTTAGCTCTTCAGCACTCATTTGACCCTGGAATGGAGCGCCTTGCAAATCGAAGTTCACTGTTGGGGTACACATATAGCTAAAGGTCATCATTTTGAAGGCGGTGGCGGTGGGGTTCTCATCAGCCATTTTTTCCACTGTCAGACAGAGCTTCTCAAACTGCTTCTGTATCCGTTTGCTGTCATTGGGTCGCAGCCAGAACGCGATAGCCGCGCTGCCGGCGATAACCAACAAAACCAGCAATACAGTCTTGACTCGGCGATAGTTGATTCGCATAATTGTGGCCGCCGGAGGTGAAAAAAAAGGCCGCTTAGAGCAGCCTTAAAAAATGGAGCGGGCGAACGGACTCG
>CAZUCG010000606.1:0-1978 GCA_964619145.1 uncultured Lentisphaeraceae bacterium
AAACGTCAGAAAATTGCATAACTATGTCGGTATGGTTGAGCTTATATGCTCGAACGGCGACAAAAAAACTGTCGTTCTGAAAGAAATGCAGATTCATCCTTTGAGCCTCAAACCACTGCATATCGACTTTCGAGAAGTCAAGTCTGATGAGATTATTAGCGTAATTGTACCGGTGGAGTGTGTTGGGGAGCCAGCTGGCCTGCGCCAAGGCGGGCAGTTGGAGTCAGTGATGCACGAAATCGAAATCCAGTGCTTGCCGGCTGTAGTTCCACAAGTTATCCAGATTGATGTCAGCGAATTGGCTCTCGACCAGACTTTCTGTATTAAAGACTTGGTGCTGGCCGAAGGCTTGGAGGCCATTGGTGACGAGGAGCAGATTATTTGCCACGTCCGTACCCCGCGCACCCAAATCGAAGAAGTTGACGCTGACGAAGAAGCTGAGGAAGCCGGCGAGGCTGAGGATGCCGAGGAAGCTGAAGGCGATAAGGAATAAGCGAAAGTTTGAGATGTTTTGCTGGCGTGGCCCGAATTGGCCGCGCTGCTAAATGATGGAAATTCCAGTCGCAACTCTACAAGCACCGGTTCGCCAAGGGCGTCTAGTGGTCTGTTTGGGGAATCCTGGTCAGTGCTATGCCGAAACCCGGCATAATGCTGGCTGGCAAGTCGCCTTAACAGTGCTGGCAGCCAGACCTTGGCAGAGAGCTGCTTGGCAACCTGCACACGGTGAGTTGTTTCAGTTGCAGGATGAAGGATTAAGCTCCTTTTTGTTGAAGCCACTGACATTTATGAATGATAGTGGCTTGGCTGTGAAAGAGGTGATCGAGCAATTCAGTATCTCTCCCCAAGAATTGCTGGTCATCTGCGATTGTTTGGATTTGCCAGTGGGTGCCTTGCGCTTGCGGAAGCGCGGCAGCGGTGGCGGACACAAAGGAGTCGATTCCATCATTACGACTCTGGGAACCGAGGAATTCCCTCGTCTCAGAGTGGGTATTGGGAGACCGGAACCCGGTGGCGGTGAGGTCGTAGATTACGTCCTGGCCGTATGGGTTTCTGCCGAGAAGGCAGTGCTGACGGATGTTTTTAGCGTGGCTGCGGAATTGACCACTCTCCTACAGGAGAATGGTTGGGATGCCGCGGTCGCCCGTCTAAGCCTTTTCTCGGCAGACAAAATCAATGCCAACAAAGAAGGAGAAAACGACATTGGCAAAGTATGAAGCAGTATTTATCCTCGACCCGCGCAAGGTCGAGGGCAATGGCGAAGCATTTAGTGAGACCATTGAAGAACAACTCAAAGCCTTGGGCGGTGAAGTGACACGGACTAAGTTTTTTGAGAAACGATTTTTTGCTCATCCCATTGGCAAGCACAAAGCTGGCCTGTACTGGGATTATGTTGTGGAGATGCCGGAAGCATCCGTAGCACTCCTGGAAGAAAAGTTCCGCCGCAATACGACAGTATTGCGGTCGGCTGTTTTCAGCTTTGTCGAAGGTCACGATGACGATGTCTTCAAACCGCGGACACGCGATTTCCGGGATGATAATTTCCAAGACGATATGTTTGACCGTGATGATCGCTCTTTTCGCAGTTATCGCGATAACAATCGGTAGTCCGCCCAGGATATAACGAACAGAGGAGCAAGTCCATAAATGGCCAATCTGAATAAAGTTTTTTTACTGGGGAACTTGACTCGTGACCCGGAAGTGCGGCAATTGCCTAGTGGAACCACAATCTGCTCTTTTGGGATGGCGATAAATCGCAATTTCACCACTGCCAGTGGTGAACCACGCGAAGAAGTGTGTTTCGTAGACCTGACGTCAATGGGCCGACAAGCCGAAACTATTGCTCAGTATATGCGTAAAGGCTCCTTGCTGTTTGTGGAAGGCCGGTTGCATTTTGAACAATGGGATGACCGTGAAACTGGCAAGAAGCGCAACCGCCTCTCAGTACAGGTGGAACGGGCCCAGTTTATGGGGCCACCAG
>CAZUCG010000607.1:0-1974 GCA_964619145.1 uncultured Lentisphaeraceae bacterium
GGGCATAAGCGACGATACCATTGGTGTACGGCTCAATCTTGGGCTTGCTGCCGGTAGTCTCTGGCAGCGTTTCGACGTGCCGGATCAAGTACTGCATAGCGTTTTGCACCGTCTGGCCATACTCATCGCTGGCCGGGGTCTCACCGTGCGCTAAAAATGCCAACAAGCACAGCCCCGCCATCGCGGGCCGGGAGCTAGGCGCCCAAGAGCCATCACTATTCTGGGTCTTCTTCAGCCATTGCAGAGCCTTGATGACTGCACGCTCAGTCGCGTCATTGCCGCCGAATTTCTTGCGCTGCTGCGACCGGCCTTCGTTGGAGCGCCCACCATACAACGAGGATAATTTCAACGGCGAGTCATTGGCCCGGATATCGAGCACATCGGAAAAATTCATCGCGTCATCGGTGGAGGCCATTTTATCGCTGAAGTCATCGACTGAGGCCACATCGGTCACTTGTGTATCGCTGACGATATCTGGCCTTTCGACTGTAGGCACGACTTCCTCGGCGACTTCTTCCAACTCCTCGAGTTTCTCCAGTTCCTTCTGGTCCAGCTCCTTAATTTCCAGCTCCTTCATTTCCAGTTCGATAGACGCACGGGTTGTGCTGGCGTCAGCTTCATAGAACAAGATCACTGAGCCCATCACCAGCATATGAATAACCAGCGAAATAATGGGCCCAATCATACTCTCAAGCATCTTACGATGTTGATATTCAGCCAATATCGCCTCGGGGTCAAAAACTTGACCGCTGTTCGGCTCTAAATTTGCGTCCATTACTGTGCCTCCTGCTAGATCTTAGCCCGCAATTGCAGGTCTCAAAGCTGACCGATAATATAATTCCCTTTCAGTGCTTTGCAAAAAACACCACGGCTGTCGGGGCTCTTCGCTGAAGTGTGACTCAACTCTCGCAGCAAGCCAAAATTTTAGTAGCCAAACCAGCCTCTCCGAGTCTAGCGTCTGGCGGCAGATTTGCCGAATTTCGAAGCCGGCGTAGCGCGCGAGAAAGCCCAGCTGCGAATGGCCTTAATCTGCGTCTCCATAGTATCTGAGAGCGGGACAATACGGGCGATCACATTACTGAGATCGCGCTGATTGAATGTTCGTTGTTCATAAAAAGCGTCGGTGCGAGCCGAGATTACAGCCTGCTCTATCTCGGCACCATTCCAACCCTCTGTCAAGACTTGCAGCATCTTAAAGTCAAATTCTTCCAAGTTAGCGTTATTGCGAGTAAGATGAATCTTGAAGATATCTTCCCGCTCGATTGCGGTAGGTAAATCGCAGAAAAAGACTTCATCAAAACGCCCTTTGCGTAATACTTCTGCTGGTAAAGCCTGGATCTTGTTGGCCGTAGCGGCAATAAAAATCAGCGGTGGTTTCTCCTGCATCCAAGTCAGGAAGCTGGAAAAAATATGCGACGCGATGCGATTCGAGTTTTCATCGAGTCCCAAGGCATTTTCAATTTCATCTATCCAGAGGACGGCCGGGGCCACGGATTCGATAGTCTTCAAGGCTCGATGGAAGGCCTCCTCAGGAGTACCGTACATCCCGGAAAAAACGAGATTCATATCTAGTCTGAACATCGGGATGTTCCAGAGCGAGGAGATAGTCTTTACGGCTAAGCTTTTGCCACAACCGCTGACACCCATCATCAATAGGCCCTTGGGAATCGGCACGCCGGCCTCCAAAGCCTCACGAGAAAAAATCTTCTCCCGTTTCAATAGCCAGCTCTTGAGATTATCAAGACCACCGAGCTCAGAAATTTTCCATCGCGGCGGTGAGAATTCCAAAAAGCCGGATTTCTTGACCACGCTTTTCTTCTCAGTAAAGATTTCGTCTAGCAGCTGGTCTTTGCCGGCACTGGCTTGGGTACAGGCGCGCTGCAGGACATAACGGATTTCATTCTCCGTCAAGCCTTTCAAGGCCAGAATTACCTCTTGGACGGCATCTTTCGGGATGGCCGGCTCGCTGCGACC
>CAZUCG010000608.1:0-1971 GCA_964619145.1 uncultured Lentisphaeraceae bacterium
CATTGTTATTTTGTCATTTTTGCTTTCTTCTTATTGAGTCTGGTCGCCTGGTCTGGCACAGTGGAACGCACGCCAGAGGGCAAGACTCGTATTACGGTGAGTTGTTGGTCGGTGCCCGACCCCACTCGAACGGATGTCAACAGCAGGGCGGATTATGCCGTCCTGAAAGCATTCATTAAGAGTTTCCCCGATATCCTGGCGAGCAAATATCGGGCGAAATACGAGGCCGATCCAGAAAAATACGGCAATTTCAGTTGGCGGGCTGAGGATGTCGAGATTGTCTTGCGGCGTTTTGCTGGCATTACGGTCGAGGGTATGAGTATGGACACTGGGCCGCTGATGGCGATTGCCGGTGGCGTCTCCCCCGATGTGATCTATGTTAATTTCCGTCAGTCAGATACGTATGTCCAAGAGGGATTCTTGTATCCCTTGGATAAGCCTGAAGACAACTACTATACCGGCTTGAGCGTTGAACAGCGGGAATTTATGATTCACGAGAAAGTCCTCCCAGTGATGAAGCGCCGAAAGATTGGTGATCAAGCGGAGCATATTTGGGCGATTCCTCGCCGCGGTCCTTCTGGTCGAGTGATGTTTTATCGTAAGGACTTGCTCAATAGCTATGGCATCCCCTATCCGGATAACGACTGGACTTGGGAGGATTTTCTGGACTATTGTAAGCGGGTGACCAATCCTGACAAAGGCACTTACGGCGTCCGTCTGGGCTCTGGTCAGCAGGAGAGCTGGTACTGGATACCATTCCTCTGGTCAGCTGGTGGTGATGCGATGCATTATGACGAGGCCACGGACGAGTGGTCGGCCGTCTTTGACAGTGACGAGGCCGCGGTGGCTCTTGATTTTTATTTACGTTTGACTACCGAGCGCTGGATTGATCGCAATAACGTGACTCGTTATGGGTACGCTATGAAAGAGGCGCAGGGCAATCAGAAATGGGAGCTCGGGCAGATTGCCTTTATGCCATCGTATCTTGACGAGCGGATGTTTGCGACTATCAATCCAGATTTAGTCGGGATGGTGCCGGTACCTTTGGGGTATCCGAATAAAGATGGCGTGCGAACCCGGGGTAGTGAAATTAACTGCGGTATGCAGGGTATTTTTGCCGGTTGTGATAACCCGGTGATCCGCGATGCGGCCTGGGAATACATCACTTTTTTCCCTAGTGTGGATGCGGCCAGAATCCATACTCAAGTGATGGTCGAGGGGGGGATGGGGAATTTCGTGAACCCCCGCTATTTACGGCGTTTCGGCTATGACGACTTGATTCGGCTGGCTCCCCCTGGCTGGGAAGAGACTTACAATATCTCGATTGAGACTGGCCAGCCTGAGCCGTATGGCCGCAATTGCCAGCTGGTCTATGTTGAAATGACCCGTCCGATGAATGCCGCCGAGAATCTGGCGATGGTGCGGGACGAGGGGGCTATACCGCTTTATTCGGCGGAGCTCTATGAGAAGGCGGATCAGTATCGCGATGTCACGCCCGAAGAACTGCAAGCCCAAGGCGCATCAGCAGAGAAGATTGAGGAGAGCCGGCAGATGCGTCAGCAGTTACAACTGCGGCACAGTATCCTGAAGAAACTGCTGGAGGAAGGGGTGGAGGAGTCGAATGAGAAAATGCTGGGGATATTATCGCCGCGAGATAAGCTAGTGCGGCGGATTAGCGCGGTGCTGTTGCTGATCGCTATCGTGATCGCTTTCTCGCTCGTCTTTCGACGGATTTTCAAGGCCTTCGCACCGCCCAAGACGGTCGGAATTAAGCAGCAGACCTGGGGATTCCGGAAATATAAGTGGGCGTATCTGATTTTGCTGCCGGCTTTGCTTTCCATTCTGCTCTGGCGCTATGTGCCGCTGGTTATGGGCTCGCTGATGGCCTTCCAGAATTACCGCATTATGGGCGGCTCAGAGTGGGTCTGGCTCGATAATTTCGGCAATGTACTGTGGGATGCGGAATGGTGG
>CAZUCG010000609.1:0-1970 GCA_964619145.1 uncultured Lentisphaeraceae bacterium
GTTGTCCAAAAAGAATGCAGGCTGCAGGGCAATACTCTTTACTTGAGATGAGTGTGTTTCTTAAAGGTGTATGGGACGTATGGGACAAATGGGACGAATGGGACGAATGGATATGACAATAGGACAATGAGCCGGAAAAATCCAGAACAAACATTCCATTATCACATCGTCATATCCATACTGCCAATTGATTTTACTCCAAGTTTCGTTGCGGAGGATTTCTCCTTTGGCTTTTGCTACGCTGGCGAACCTGGTTTTTCAAGGAATTCGCCAGCGGGTTTGCCTTATTGTTCGTGGATTCCTTGTTTAGCAACGGGTATGGGTTTTTGTTCGGGTAGTGCTAGGGCACGTATTCGGTGTCGTGTTTACAACCCGCCGGAGATTTCCAAGACACTGCCGCTGATGTACTCGGTTTCCTGTGTGGCCAAAAAGAGCACTGCCTGAGCGACCTCTTCTGCGGTGCCGAACCGCCGCAAGGGTACCATCTGCTGGTACTCTTTGCTTTGCTCTGCTGGTAAATTGCCAATAAAGTCGGTGTCAATAAAACCCGGCGAGACGCAATTGACGGTGATCTTGCGCTTGGCGACTTCCTTGCAGAGCGACTTGCAGAGCGCAACCAAACCAGCTTTCGAGGCTGCGTAATTGGCTTGCCCGGCAAAACCCAAGCGCCCGACTGGTGAGCTAATCAGGATAATGCGACCGTAGCGGTTACGCATCATCTGCAAGACGCTCAGCTTAGCCATATTAAAGGCGCCAGTTAAATTCACCGCTAGTACGCGCTGCCAGTGTTCTTCGGGTAGCATCGCCACTACAGCATCATGGCGAATCCCAGCGCTGTTTACCAGGATATCGAGACGTGGATGGCAGAGCTCAAATTGGCGAAAGAATTCTTCCGCGGCGGAATAGTCACTGACATCAAAACAGTGTAATTCTAAATTTGCGCGTAGCGTGCCTTGCGCGGCGGCAAATTCTTCGGCCGCGGCCGCATTGCTGGCATAAGTCGCGATGACAGTCGCGCCAGCCTTGAGCAGGGCAGCAGAGACCGCAGCGCCGATGCCGCGGGTGCCGCCGGTTACCAGAGCTGTCTGGCCGCTAAAATCAAATTTTATCATTGTCCTTGCCTTTGCCGATGATTGCAGGTTTTGCCCGCAATCCCCTGCTTTTTTTCAATTTTGGACCAAGTGTCTTTCAGGCTGACAGTGCGGTTGAAGACCGGCTGGCCAGGCTGATGCTCATAGCGGTCGGTGCAAAAATAGCCCACTCGTTCGAACTGCACCCGGGTCTCGGGAGGCAGTTCTGCTAAGGCGGGTTCGATTTTGCAGTCCGAGAGGATAGTCAGGGAGGCAGGATTTAAGTTGGCAATGTAATCCTGCCCCTCTTCGCAGTCATCCGGGTTCTCCTTGTCAAATAAACGATCGTACAGACGGATGCTGGCGTTAACGGCGTGGCTGGCTTCGACCCAGTGAATAGTGCCTTTTACTCGACGGCCATCAGGAGCGCTGCCGCCGCGGGTCTCAGGATCATAAGTGCAACGCAGTTCGCATACCTCACCAGTGTCATCTTTGATGACTTCCTGGCAAGTGATAAAAAAGCCCCAGCGTAAGCGCACTTCCTTACCCGGAGCCAGCCGGAAATATTTCGCCGGTGGCACTTCCCGGAAATCATCTCGGTCGATATAGATTTCCCGGCTGAAGGGTATTTGCCGGGTGCCGTCCTCAGGACGCTCGGGATTGTTGACGGCACTCAGCCAGTCGATTTGACCTTCAGGGAAGTTGCTAATGCTGACTTTTAACGGACGCAGGATGGCCATATAACGCGCTGCGCGCTGATTCAGGTCCGCCCGCAGGCAATTCTCCAGCACCGAAGCATCAGTGATGCCAGAGAACTTGGTGATGCCAGTCTGGCTGACGAAATTGCGTAGTGACTCTGGAGTGTAACCACGGCGGCGCAACCCGCACAGGGTGGGCATC
>CAZUCG010000610.1:0-1961 GCA_964619145.1 uncultured Lentisphaeraceae bacterium
CTTTCGGCCCGTTGAGGTTATTTCTGGCGGTTGCCGAGGAAAGAGATTATATTTTTCGGCCAGCAGGACCTTAGCCAATGGAGCAGAAAATCAAAGATGCTTTGACTAATCCGGAGTTCTTCCAGTATTTTCTGGATGAGACCACCGCGTCCAGCCAACTGCCACTGCCTCGGAATGTTCGCATCCAACGGCACAGCCAACAAGAAATATTGCTGGTCGTCAGCGGAGAAAGCACTTTTGTCTTAGGTGACCAGGCCCAGCCGGCAATTCCGGGCAGCGTGTTCTTTATCAATCATTGGATATCGCATCAGTTGGGATATCCAGCCAAGGTGGAAAATTTCACTCACGTCTGGCTGCATCTCCATAAAGGGAAGTTATTTGCTTCCATATTGCATTGGGAAAATACCCCCGCGCCGCTGTGTCAGGAAGTTATCGCTTTGCCACAAGATTTATATTTATTGGTTACTCGACGTTGGGAAAATAGCAATGCCAATAGTGATGTCCCGCACTGGAAAATAAATATCCAGCGCGGCATCATCCGGCTCTTGTGCGAGGAATTCTCCTTGTACTTTTGTCAGCAAGTCAAAACTCCGCGGGACAAATATGACCTAGTGGACAAAGTCCAGAACTACATCGCCTTGAATTGCGGCCGGAATTCATCGCTGGCAGCGCTAGAGAAATTTTCCGGCTACAACCGTTTTTATCTAACGCGGTTATTCAAGAGTAAGACCGGCTATACTATTGGTGACTATATTGACCACATTCGGCGAGGCGTGGTCAACGATGCCCGTAGCAAAAATATAGCGTATAAAGAGATCGCCTGGCAACTGGGATTCTCCTCCGCTGCCGCTTTTGGTTGCTGGAAGAAGCAAAAAATGTAAAAACCTCTTCTGTTGGCTTGGGCTAAGGTCGGCAGAGGCGGCTTGCTGGCAGTTACTACTGGTCTAATGCCAAGATCGGTTTGATGACTTCCTCGAAAGCTTTTGCGGTCACAGTTTTGGAATAATGATGGATAAAGGGCTTTCCATCATCGCCACCGCGACAGACAACCGGGTCAATCGGAATCTTGCCCAGTAGCGGTACATTATATTTCGCGGCCAACATTTCACCAGCACCAGAAGAGAAAATATCAGTGTGTTCACCACACTTCGGGCAGACAAAGCCGCTCATATTCTCGACTATGCCCAAGACTTTGAAGTTTAATTGCTGGCAGAAATTCAGCGATTTCGAGACATCTGTGGCTGATACCGCCTGCGGCGTGGTGACGATTATGGCACCCGAGGCATTCGGAATGAATTGGCAGACTGACAACGGCTCATCACCAGTGCCAGGAGGTGAATCGATAATCAGATAATCAAGAGCACCCCAGGCGACCTCAGTCAGAAATTGCTTGATGACCCCGATTTTCATTGGACCACGCCAGATGACAGCCTGATCGGTAGATTCCAGCATAAAGGCAATCGACATCACCTTTAATGTACCTAGTTCGGCTGGCAATAACTGGCCATTGGAGGTCTGTAGAGTCGTGTTTTCCAAATTCAGCATCTTTGGAATGCTCGGACCGTGCACATCTACGTCCAGTAAACCGACGCTCTTGCCTTCCAACGCTAGCGCTAAGGCCAAGTTGGCCGCGACGGTGCTTTTACCCACTCCACCCTTGCCAGACATTACTACAATCGTGTGCTTGATCTGGTCCAGAGTGGCTTTTAATTGGCACTCTTCTGAATCTTTTTTGTGCTCACAGCTGGAACAATCCGTCCCACTGGAACAAGAAGTTTGCTCGCTCATTTAATTCCCTTTTTTGAGATATCGTTATTTTAGGACTTTGGCTCGACTAAGTAGATAAAGTAAAGATCCAGCTTACTATCTGGCTGGAGTCGGTTGATTAATATAATTGTCGAACAGTTTTATTCAACTGCATCGGGTGCAGTTCCCAAAAGGTAGCCCCCATTCGAAGAGGG
>CAZUCG010000611.1:0-1961 GCA_964619145.1 uncultured Lentisphaeraceae bacterium
CTATGCAAAATCAGCGTCAGAACTTTCTCGACTTGATGGTCCTGGAGCGCGGCTTGGCCCGCAATACCGTCGAGAGCTACGCCAATGACCTGCAGCAATTCCTCGATTTCCTGCTCGAACGCAGCAAAACCGCCCTGCCCCAAGTCGAGCGAGAAGATATTCTGGATTTCTTGGAGGATGGCAAGCTCGCTGGCCTGGCCTCGACGACCCTCGCCCGCCGGCTGGTCTCCATCCGGATGTTCTTTCGCTACTTGACCCGCGAACATCTCCTCGAGACTGATATCAGCGACGTGATGGACAGCCCTCGACTCTGGAAGATGGTGCCGGAATTCCTCCACCTCAGCGAGGTCGAGGCACTCCTGGATGCTTTCAAAGCCAATACCGCACTGGAAATTCGCAACCGCGCTTTGCTGGAGCTGCTCTACGCCTCTGGGCTGCGGGCCTCAGAAATCTCCTCACTGCGCCTAGATAAGGTCGATTTCGAACGCGGCGTCGTCCGGGTCACCGGCAAAGGCAGTAAGGAGCGCCTAGTGCCCTTTGGTCGCAGTGCCTGGAAGAGCTTGGGGAAATACCTGCAAAAATCGCGTCCCTCCCTCGATCCTAGCGGCAAAGCCGTGGCCCTCTTCGTCTCGAAATCGGGGCTGCCCTTAACCCGGGCCAGAGTCTGGATGCTGGTCAAGGAGGCCGCCTTACGTGCAGGCATCAACAAGAATATTTACCCCCATATCCTGCGGCATTCTTTCGCCACCCATCTGCTGAATAACGGCGCGGATTTGCGGGTCATCCAAGAGATGCTCGGGCACGCCGATATCGCCACCACCCAGATCTACACCCACACCGATACTTCGCGGCTGGCCGCCGCCCACCAACGCTTCCATCCTCGGGCCTAGAGAGGCAATTATGAGTAACTCCTCAGACAGCAGCAAACCAGTCGCACTCATCACCGGCGCCGGCCAACGCCTAGGTGCGGGAATTGCTCGTCATTTCGCCGAACACGATTGGCGAGTCGTCATCCATTATCGCCACTCGCAAATCGAGGCAGAAGCACTGTTCCAAGAACTAGGTGGAGCGCGATACGGTCACCTACTGATTTGCGGAGATTTACTCGATCAGCAATTTGCTGAACAGCTGTTGCCCCAAACAATAGCAGAAGCCGGACGACTTGACTGCCTCATTAATAACGCCTCGGTTTATCGACGACGGCCTTTGGCCAAAATCTCATACCCGGAAATGCAGACTGACTACGCTATCAATTTTGTCGCGCCGTTTTTTTTGATGCAGAGTTTCCGGAAGCTCGTTGGAACTGGCAATATCATCAATATTCTCGACCAAGGCATAAGCAAAATCGACCCCGGTGGCGGCGCTTACGCACTGGCGAAAAAAAGCCTCCGCGACGCCACTGAGGCCTGCGCCTTAGAATGGGCGCCAGCAATGCGAGTCAATGCAGTCGCGCCGGGACTCGCATTACCACCCAAGGATGTGCCGCTGGAAAAAATGCGGCCTCTGCTCAGCCAAGTGCCATCACAAGAAGCCGTCAGTTTGTCTGACATCGGCCGGGCCTGTCTATTCCTAGCCGAGACGACTGCCGTAACTGGACAAATCATCTACGTCGATGGCGGACTGCATTTGCCCAATGGCGAGCTCGGTGAAAAATGCCCCACCGGCAGGCTGAAAATCACCAGCGCAAAGGCGACATCTGACGGCTCTGGCGTTCCTGGTTGACCTGCTGGCAGGCAAATGGATCACGCGCCAGATCCTTGACCAAGCGGTTAGTGCTGAGGCCTAAAAAAAACGCGGCATCCGAGATTTTAAAATCGGCCGCCTGCAAAGCATCAAAGACGACTCCCAGCCAAAGTGCATAGCGTTTATTGCGCAAGCTGGGGCGTTCTCCCTCCCAAGCCTTGGGCTCTTGCCGTAGCCTGACCGCTAGCAGCAGCCGTAACTTCTGCAACGCGTGCTCT
>CAZUCG010000612.1:0-1959 GCA_964619145.1 uncultured Lentisphaeraceae bacterium
TGATGCTGCCACTGCCATCACGCAAACGCCCTGCCCGTTCGTACAAAGAGGCCAGGTCGCTATAAAGGTAGCCCGGGTAGCCTTTGCGGCTGGGAATTTCACCACGGGCAGTAGCAATTTCGCGCAATGCCTCGCAGTAATTAGCCATATCAGTAATGATCACCAGCACGTGCATATTTTCCTCGTAAGCCAGATATTCCGCCAACGTCAGCGCGCTACGCGGCGTGACCAGGCGTTCTGCTGAGGGGTCATCCGCCAAGCTCAAGAACATCGCGACGTTATTGAGCACACCACTTTGCTCAAAAGAATCGATAAAGAATCGAGCCACGTCGTGTTTTACCCCCATAGCCGCAAAAACAATGGAGAATTCGACGTCCTCTTTCAGTAATTTTGCTTGCCGGGCGATTTGAGCGGCAATGCGGTTATGGGGCAGGCCATTGCCGGAAAAAATGGGCAACTTCTGTCCTCGCACCAAGGTATTCATCAGGTCGATGGAGGAAATGCCGGTCTGGATAAAATCCTGCGGATATTCGCGGGCATACGGATTGACTGGCGAGCCATTGACATCACGGCGCTCTTGGCTCAACGGCGGTGGCAGGCCGTCTTTGGGCCGGCCCAGGCCATCAAAGACCCGTCCCAGCATCTCGCGACCTACCGGCATATCCAGTGCGGTACCTAGGAAGCGGGTCTGAGTGCCGGATTTGGAAAGCGCGTCGGTACCGCCGAAGACTTGTACCACGGCAGTACTAGCAGTCACATCCAGGACTTGGCCGAGGCGATCTTCGCCCTGAGGAGTGCGAATTTCCACCAACTCGTCAAAACTGACGTCACGGATACCTTCGACAAAAACAAGTGGTCCGTCGATATTGCGAACACCTTTATAGCGCAGCCCGGGCATCTTCATCAGTTCTGTCTCCTTTCCAAAAGGTCCAAGGAGGCATTAAGTTGTTGCTCCAGTTGGCTCATTGCGTCGGTATCATCGTTCTCAATTTCATTCTTCATCCGGTTCAAGCGTTCCAATCCCGGCAAGGCGTACAAATCCGCCAGCGTGCCACCTTTCTTGATTATGCTGCGAGCGCGATTGATGAACAGTACCAGTACCCGAAGCATCCATAACTGTTTTTGTGGCGCGCAGTACATATCAATTTCATCGAAAGAATTTTGCTGCAAGAAGGCATTTTTGATAATTTCGCCGACCATCAGCACCAGTCGTTGATGCTCGGGCAAAGCATCCGGCCCGACCAGTTTGGCAATGCGCTGCAAGTTCACTTCTTCCTGCAGGATATCCATCAAGACATTGCGGTTATTTAGCCATTCCCGGTCAGAGCGTTGCCACCAGAGCGCCGTCTCAGGCAAATATTCGCTGTAGCTGGAGCGCCAACTGATAGCGGGATAATGGCGGGCGTTGGCCAAATCCCGGTCCAAGGCCCAGAAGCAGCGGATGAATCGACTGGTGTGCTGAGTCACCGGTTCAGAGAAGTCGCCGCCGGGTGGTGAGACGGCGCCGATTACCGTCACCGTTCCTTCGCCACCAGCCAGGGTGCTGACCCTGCCGGTGCGTTCATAGAAGCTGGCCAAGCGGGCTGGCAAGTAGGCAGGGAAGCCTTCGTCTGCCGGCATTTCTTCGAGCCGACCAGAGAGTTCGCGCAGTGCTTCCGCCCAGCGCGAGGTCGAATCAGCCATCACGGCGACATCGTAGCCCATATCCCGGTAATATTCAGCCAGGGTAATGCCGGTGTAAATACTGACCTCGCGGGCGGCGACTGGCATATTGGAGGTATTGGCAATCAAGATGGTGCGCTCCATCAGCGAACGACCGCTGCGTGGGTCGATCAAACGCGGGAATTCCCGCAGGACCTCGGTCATCTCATTGCCGCGTTCACCGCAGCCGATATAGACAATGATTTGCGCCTCAGCCCATTTGGCCAAAGCCTGCTGGGTCATCGTCTTGCCGGTGCC
>CAZUCG010000613.1:0-1954 GCA_964619145.1 uncultured Lentisphaeraceae bacterium
GTGGTCGGGGCCGGGCGGCATTGGCGCATTATTGCCGATTGCTTTGCCGATGATCTTGTCGAGTGTCTTTGATACGGCGATGATGTTCGTGGATCGGCTGTTCTTGTCTTATGTGGGCAAGGAGCAGATGGCAGGCTGTATGAATGGTGGCTTGACTGCCGGGAGCTGTATAATCTTCTTTGTCGGCGTCATTTCATACGTCTCGGCGATGGTGGCACGCAGTTATGGCGCTGGACGAAAAAACGAATGCCCGAATATCGTCTATCAGGGCCTGCGCTTAGGGTTTTTTGCTTATCCACTCATATTGTTGCTGTCATTGTTCGCAGTGCGGACATTTACTTGGGCCGGACACGACCCAGTCCAAGTGCAGCTCGAGACGACTTATTTCTGGTACACTATTATCGGTGGGAGTGTCCTTGCCCTGTTGCGAACGCCGCTGGCAGCATTTTTTTCCGGCATTGGCAAGACCAGAGTCATTATGTGGGCCAGTGCGACTTCGATGCTGGTGAATATCAGCCTGAATTATCTGCTGATTTTTGGCAAATTTGGTTTTCCCCGCCTAGGAATCGTGGGTGCGGCCATCGGCACTTTGGCAGCTGGGCTGACAGTAGTGGCTATACTCCTTACCTCGTTTCTGCGCTATAACCAACGCGAGGAGTTTCACGCCCAAGCGCCCTGGCGCTATAATCCCGCGACCAGCAAAGCGCTGATTAAATTCGGCCTGCCTAATGGACTGGATGGATTTTTGGGCACCGTCGCTTTTAATACGATGGTGACTGCCTTCCACGGCTTCGGTGCCGATGCCGCTGCAGCCGTGACAGTGGTTTTGAATTGGGACCTGCTTTCTTTCTTCCCGCTATTGGGCATCCAGGTCGGCATCACTACCTTGGTAGGCCAGCGCCTAGGCGCGGGCGAACCGAAGGAAGCTGAACGGGCGACCTATTCTGGCTTGAAACTGAATTTAATCTACACCTTGTTCCTGCTGCTCTGCTTCGTTATCTTTCCCCAGCAACTGGTCGCAGTCTTTACCCCCGAGAACCAAGGCATTGATTATAAAGAGGTGGTGAGACTCGCAGTGCCGATGTTGCGCTGGGCAGCAATATATTTGCTCTTCGATGGCTGCTATCTCGCGTTCGCCGGCGCTTTGCGCGGCGGCGGTGATATGCTCTGGGCGATGCTCATCGGACTGGCTTTCCACTGGTTCTTGGCCGGTAATACTTTGCTGGCGATTTACGTTTTTGATTTTAGCGCTATGAATAGCTGGCGAGTCTGGGTTTGCTCAATAATGGTCGGCTGGTTAGGGATATTTCTACGCTTCCGGACCGGAAAATGGAAGAGTATCAAGATCTTTGCCTTCGAACACGATAAAATAGCAAAATAGTATGTTAACCCTACCTTGGAAATATCTGTATTTTTCTGGCTGTGGCGGTGTCGGTATGGCCGGCCTGGCCCATATTGTCGCCGATGCCGGAGTGCTGGTCAGCGGTAGTGATGCCGTGCCCTCAAATATGCTGACGGGACTGCAACAACGCGGCTGCAGAGTGCAGGTCGGACACGCCCAAGAACTGCCTGCCGACGTGGATTTGCTCGTCTATTCCGCCGCCGTACCGTCGCAGAATCCTGAACGCCAGGCGGCCGCAAGACAGCAAATCCCCAGCTGCTGCCGCGGCGAATTCCTGGCCCGGCTGGCGAGATTTTTCCCGCGCGTGGTAGCGGTGGCCGGCTCGCACGGTAAGACTACTACTGCTGCGATGCTCGCGCATATCGCCCGCCAGGCCGGCTGCCAGCCGGGATTTTTGATTGGCGGTGAAGTTAACGGCTGGCAGCGCTCAGCGGCCGCGGGTAACGGCGAGTTGTTGATTACCGAAGTTGATGAGAGCGATGGTACCCAAGCATTGCTGGCGGCCAGCATCGCGCTAATCTTGAATATTGAAGACGACCATTGTTGGAGTTT
>CAZUCG010000614.1:0-1952 GCA_964619145.1 uncultured Lentisphaeraceae bacterium
TGCTGACCGGCGAACAGCGCGCCTTGGAAGTCCTGAAGAACAGCGCCAAGGTCGCCTACTATGGCCGTTATATCAATATCCGCCTCTGGGAATTGACTGGCGAGCAAGAATACCTCAGCCGGGCAGAGCAGCACCTCCAGAACGATAACCCATTCCCGCAAGCCGAGAATTTCCGGGGAAATTCTTATGACGGTCCTGGCTATATTTTCTACGACTCCATTCGGCCAAATGATTTATTGCAGGCGAAAGCCATCTCCGCCGGCAAGCGCCTCGCGCCCCGCTATGCCTCCTGCTATGCGAACAAGGGCTACCCGCCTTACGCGGTTCTGGCCTTGGCGCACAAATACGCGCCCACGCCAGAAAATACTTTCACCTTGAAAATCCTGCTCAATCAACTGCGTTCTCATTTACCCGAAAAACCTGATGACTTAAAAGTCAGTGACAACGACTCGATGGAGAAATTCGATGAACTGAACCGCAAGATCGCCCATATCAGCAACACCGGCGTACTGAGTCTGGTTCTGCTGACCACCTTGCCGTATCTACTTGAGCGCTTGCAAGTTGCCGGCATTAGTGAACAAGAAGCGCTCGACTTCGAATACTCCTGGACAGAACCGCCATCATTTTCCGAGGTATTAAACACCTCAATCATCAAGCCCAGCCCATATCCGCAGATCTGCTCCTGGCATTATGCTGTCGCCAATCCATCCTTCCCCGATTGGGGTGTCGACAGGCACTTGGCGGCAAAAGACATCCCGAAGTACCGCGCTGCCATCAACCGCTACAAACTCTATGAAGACGGCATTCTGATTGGGCCGAATAAATTCGGCCACGCTTATAGCCAGCGCAACGGCATCCTAGGCTGGTCGCATCTCGGCTCTGCCATCTCCTTTACCACCCCGGACAACAGCAACCCCGCCGAGAATGGCCGCAAATACCTACTGCAGTACACCTCCTCGCAAGATTGGCGCTGGCAGGATCGGCCCTCGTTTGAGGAAACCCTCACCGTCATTTATCCTTATCCCGATATCGCCAAGCCAGGCAAAGAATGGTGCTCGCCCTTGAAAAACGAATCACCCGACCCCTGCTGCATCCACCCACCAGCGCCGGAAGTAACCACCAAAGTCGAGGCCGCTCTGAAACGGCACCTGTTCAGCGAAGATGGCCAGCCCTTGACAACCTGGCGAAGGGATCAGAACTTGGTCATCTTCCAGACCCCAGATGGCAGCGACCCGCGCCACAACGGCCGTACTTATCACCTGAAATACACCTGCGGCGAAGAATAATACCGCGCTAACACCCAACTGACTTTTAGCCCGGACAAAAAAATGCTATGAAAAACAACTCGGCTTTCGATAACGCCGTCCGACAAATGCGGGCAGCCAGACCACTTGATTTAAGCGCCCAGAAATGGCCCGACTTGCCGGCCTGGCAACTGGCCGCCCAGGAATGCCTGCTCAGTGGCTTGCATTACCAGCCCGGGCCAGTCGATTTGCAGGCCGAGACCACTGAGACTTTCGACCACGGCGACTATGTCCGCGAACGCGTCTTCTTCAACACCGCGCCCTGGTTCCGGGTAGAAGGATGGTTCTTGCTGCCCAAGAACGCCCCCCGACCACTACCAGCCATCCTGCTACTGCACGATTGGGGCGGACCGATGTTCTTTGGCAAAGACCGGATGTACGATCTCGGAGACAGCTGCGACCTGCTCGATAAATTCCGCGCCTACGCCCACGGCGGACGATTCCTCTCCGAGACCTTCTGCCGAGCTGGCTACGCGGTGCTCAGTATCGATGCCTATCACTTCGGGACTCGAGCGCCCTTCGGCAAATACGCCATCCCCGAATTCGAGCCTCGTGAGCTCCTGAAAACTTACGAGGGCACTGCCGAGTTCAATCTCTATGAGAGCAGACTGCGCGAAAATCTCTACCTCAGCTTGCGGCAACTGCATT
>CAZUCG010000615.1:0-1946 GCA_964619145.1 uncultured Lentisphaeraceae bacterium
GAATACGCTTGCTAAGGGTTTTCAATCTGTCCAGGTAGGCCGCGAAAAAAACGAGCTAAAAAAGGAAGAATAATATAGGAAGCAAAAGAAGAAGCGGATATTTTCTCTGGAAATTCGTGAAGAATATCGACGTATAATCAAACCATAAAAGCAATTGGGTAGGTCAGATTAAATGCGCCGGCCTGATTTTGTCAGATTAAATGCATTTGATAACATTTCCGCTGGTGCGTTTAGTTTTTCAATTGGCACATTACCACTTAGCCAACATTACTCTGGCCAGTGACTTCCAAATCAGAAAAAATCGGTGTATATTATGTTCTTTACTGAGCGAATTATTGGCCAACTATTCCAGAAAGGATTTCAGCAATGAAGAATACTCCTGAAACGATCGTACTGTTGAATTTTGGCTGTAGTGATATCCAGCAGATCGCCCGCGCTGTCCGCGATCAGCATATTTACACTATGGTTATGCCCTATACAGTCAGCAGCGAGCGGCTGCTGCAGGAAAAACCCGTCGGTTTGATTATCTGTGCTGACGCCGAAGCCAGTAAACACGCCGAGGAGAGGCAAAAATTCTGCCAACTCGGGCTGCCCTGGTTGGAATTAACGAGGTCAGCTGACAAAGACCTCAGTGGCCAAATTTCTGCAGCAATGAATTTCTGTTGCCAGGAGTGCGGCTGCCAAAAATCCTGGCGGCTCGATAAATTCATCGATGAGTCGATAGCCGACATCCGCTCTCAGGTCGGCAATGAAAAGGTCGTGCTGGGATTATCCGGCGGCGTTGATTCCTCAGTGGTAGCGGCGTTGCTGCAGCGTGCCATCGGCAAACAACTGACTTGCGTTTTCGTCAATCACGGCTTGTTACGCAAAAATGAGCCCGAGAGAGTGCAGGAGATCTTTGCCCGGAATTTCGCTATGAATTTGCGTTATGTCGATGCCTCGGATCGCTTCCTGGACAAATTGCGCGGTGTTACCAATCCTGAGGAGAAGCGCAAAATCATCGGCCAAGAATTCATCGCTGTCTTTGCAGAAGCGGCTGCAGAGATTGACGCGCCTTTTCTAGGCCAGGGGACCATCTACCCGGACATCCTGGAAAGCATCTCGCTGGACGGCAATCCCGCTGGAGTCATCAAGAGCCACCACAATGTCGGCGGCTTGCCCAAAGATATGAAATTCAAGCTAGTAGAGCCGGTCGAGCGTTTATTTAAGGACGAGGTTCGGCAAGTCGGCAAGATGCTCGGGCTGCCAGCGGAATTGCTCGACTGCCATCCTTTTCCGGGGCCGTCGCTGGGCGTCCGCCATCTAGGCGCCATCGAGCGCGACACATTGCGGATGCTGCGTGAAGCAGATGCCATCGTAACTGATGAGCTGTTGAAATCCGGCTGGTACCACCAGACCTGGCAGACCTTCGCCATTTTTCTGCCGCTAAAAACTGTCGGCATAAAGAACCACCAGCGCAGTTATAATTATGTCATCGCCTTGCGCTCTATCAATAGCGTCGATGCGGTGACCGCCCAGGTCGCCCGTCTGCCTTGGGAATTACTCGACAGCATTACTGCCCGCATTATCAATGAAGTCAATGGCATCAATCGGGTGGTCTACGACATCACTCCCAAGCCGCCGGGAACCATCGAGTGGGAATAATTTCTAAAAGACTCAGCAGAGCTGCGATTTTCCCGGCAAAGTGCCAGATGACAAATCTGCATTATATTAGTATTGATGACGAAAGAGCTTTTTGGCAATCTAAGGCGAGGTAGCAAATAATGAAAAGTGCATTTGAATTAGCGATGGAGAGGCTGGGCGGCCCAGCACAACCGCTCAGCCCAGTGCAGAAAGAACAGCTGGCAGAAATCGACAAAGTCTTCGAGGCGAAAATCGTCCAGGCGAAATTTTCGGCCGCTGCTCGCCAGCAAGAATGCCAGCACGATCCCGAAAAAACCCTCCAA
>CAZUCG010000616.1:0-1946 GCA_964619145.1 uncultured Lentisphaeraceae bacterium
TTTGCAGCGGCACCGGGAGATTATGGGTATCGAACAGCTTCCCGAAGATGTCGAGGGACTCACGCTGCCGCAAATCTTCCGCTTCCCTGCCTCTCCGCATCTGGCTGCCAAACTCGAACAGCGTACCGTTGACCTATTGGCCATCCGCAATGCCGTGACAAAATTGTCCCAACGCTATGAGGTGGTGTTGGTGGAAGGCGCCGGCGGCCTGGCGGTGCCGTTGAGCGAGAACTTGCTCAGCATTGATTTCGTGGCAGAACAACATTGGCCGTTGATTCTGGTCAGCTCCGGCCGACTGGGGAGCCTTAATCACACCATCCAGGCTATGGAAATGGCGGCCAGTAGAAAAACAACCATTGTCGGGACAGTCTATAACTGGTGCAAAAATGCGGACCCGACTATCTGCGCTGACTCACGGCAGATGATCGAAAAATACCTGAAAAAATACGGCCATCGAAACGCTATCGTTGACCTGCCCGAATTCTGCCCGGAGATGCCCGATCCCGACTTTGCTCCCTTTTTTGGAGATAAGTATGAGCAGTGATATTGAAAGACTGCTGACGCTTGACCGCCAGCATCTCTGGCATCCGTATGCATCAATGAGCCAGCCGCCACCGGTCAACCTGGTGTCATCAGCCGCAGGCACCAAGATACGCCTGCAGGACGGCACCGAGCTTATTGACGCGGTGTCAAGTTGGTGGTGTATGGTCCATGGGCATAATCCACCGGAGATCATCGCCGCCATCCAGGCCCAGGCGGCAAGGTTTGCCCAGGTGATGTTCGCCGGCCTCACCCATCTGCCGGCCATTCAGCTGGCTGAAGCTCTACTTGAAGTTTGTCCTCCGGGACTCGAGCGAATTTTTTATGCCGACACTGGTTCCATTGCTGTGGAGTGCGCGTTGAAGCTGGCTCTGCAGTACCAGTATGCTAAAGGGCGAAAAAAACGCTGCCGCCTGGCCACTATCCGCGGAGGTTACCACGGTGATACTACCGGAGCGATGGCCGTCAGTGAACCGGAAGGGATGCATCAGATTTTTCACGGCATTATGGCGGAGCATTTTTTTGCCCGGCAGCCAGGTTGCGAATTCAAGCAAGATTGGCAAGAGGACGATTTCGAGCCAATGGCCGAATTGCTCCAACACCACCATAACGAAATCGCCGCAGTCATTGTTGAACCGATTTTCCAGGGCGGCAATGCGATGCGCTTCTATCACCCGGAATATCTGGTGAAATTAAGGCAGGCTTGTTCGGAATTCGAGATACTGCTGATTCTCGACGAAATTGCTACCGGATTTGGCCGAACTGGGAAATTCTTTGCCCAGGAATATGCCGGCATTGTGCCGGATATTATGTGCCTGAGCAAGGCCCTGACCGGCGGGGCCATCGCCCTGAGTGCGGTAATCGTCAATAACGAAGTCGCGAAAGATATTTCTTCTGCTGCGCCAGGTCAATTCATGCATGGCCCTACATTTATGGCCAGCCCACTGGCCTGCGCCGCCGGTTGCGCGTCGCTGAAACTCTTCAAGTCATACGATTGGGCGGCAAATGTCCGGGCGATGGAACAACAGCTGCAGCGGGAATTGACGCCCGGTCGAGCATTAGCCAATGTCAAAGCCGTTCGGGTGCTGGGAGCTATCGGAGTGCTGGAACTGCACCGGTTGCCGAGCTATGAAAGAATCCAGGAAGTAGTTATGAAAACCGGGGTGTGGATTCGACCATTTGGTCATTGGCTGTACACGATGCCACCGTTCATCACTACCCCAGAGGAAATCAGCCGCATTACTGCAGCTCTACTGCTGGCCGCTGAATAAAACACAGGTCGTGGATGCTCTAATCGCGTATGCAGTTGGAGAGATAATCTCTCCGAGAAGGAATTATGACTGAGGCACTTTTACTTTCGTTGCTGAAATGCCCCGGAGCTGTCATTTGCCGTCTGCCAGGCGGAC
>CAZUCG010000617.1:0-1932 GCA_964619145.1 uncultured Lentisphaeraceae bacterium
TGTGTGGTGTTGAAATCCGGTGCTTCATTGTGTATGGTATATAAGGCTGGCCAATATTGTATTTTCTGCCATATTTTTACTGATAACAATATCGAGAGTATAAACGCATTATGGCTGGTTGTCTTTTTTGGCTAAAGTTTTCTGAAGCCCTTTTCGGGAAACCACAATTCAGTACAGGCGGGTTCCTGAAGCTGTCAAGTCTCAAACAGAATAAAAAAGCGTGTGGCGAGTGATTGTACTAAGTTGAAACTTGAGGGCACAGGGAGTCGGACTATGAGGGAACAGTTTTTTGTAAAATAACGCAGAAGCAGAATTATTTAGGGCTGACAACTATAATTGCCAGCTGTCAGAAAGTGATGGAGAATTTTAGCACAATGAGTTTTTCAGAAAAACAGCGGCTAGTGGGCTATACAGGTTCTAGAGCAAATCGACAAGCACTTGAATGGTGCGGGCAGACCTTGGCTGCTGGAAGAGATGTGGATTTCTTGATGCCGAACCAGAGTGGAACCCTTGCGGAAATTCAGCAGCAAATCATTGCATTTCGACCAACCCTGATCATAACGGATTGGCCGAATGCCGAATATGGCGAAAACTGGTTGCGTTTCGCCTTGCAACAAAATCTTTCCGTGGTTTTTTTACGCTGGCCGGAGTTTACTAAAATCAAACGGGTTCTAATTTTGAGCGCTGGGGGCATTCATATTGCCCGTCAGCTCTGGATTGCACAAAAGACGGCAGAAACTTATGGTTGCCCCGCCCAGATTCTACAAGTCCTGCAAACATCAGAAATGACAAACAGCGAAACTGCAGCTGCTACCAGCCTGCAAGCAAAAATGCTGGGAATCAACACCCCCGTAAAAGTAGCGTATGCCAATGATGTCCTGTCCGGATTAGCTGGTCAAGTCGAAGATGGGGATTTGCTCATTTTGGGAGCGCCAAATCACTGGCGTCTCTCCACCCATTTTTCTTCTTCTCTATCGGATCAGATCGCAAAACATTTTTCCAATCCGATGATGATGCTGTTAGGTCATCGCCCGGAAAAAATCCGTCTGCGCGAAACTTTTTGGCCCCTGATGATTAATCCTGGGCTATCTGCCGTATCTCGGGAAGATGCGATTGCACAATTAATTGACTGCCTGATCCGCAATAACCAAGCACCGCAAAACTGGCGAAAAAAACTCTTGCAGCTAGCACTAGCACGAGAGCAGGGCAGTTCAACCGCAGTCGGCTGCGAAACGGCATTTCCGCATATTATGATGCCGATTAAGGGCGGATTGGCTGGTTGTATGGGAATCTTTCCCCAAGGGGTGGATTTCCACGCCAGCGATCAATCGCTCATTAATTTTGTCTTCCTTTTCATTACCCCAGATAATTATTACAGTGAATATCTTGATATTCTATCGCTGCTGTCAGAAAAATTAATTTCGACAGAAGTGCGGCAGCATTTATTAGGCTGTCAGACCGGCACCGAGGTCTTAGCTGTACTGGATCCTGAAATTTCGGCATAAAGCCTTCAGCAGAGAAATTAGCTTAGTCCCGCCCGGAATCTTTAGACAGCAAGCGAGTGTTGACTGCGCTCGTGTTGTGCAAAAGAGTATCGTTTCGAAGTCGCACACAGAGAAGGACTAGATAGCCGTGGAGCTCCGTAGATTCTTCAATTAGGAGGCTAAGTGCAGATAATCCGTGCCCCTAATGCATTGCGCCAGCGGGGTGATCACAATCACTACTGCCGTCCACAAAATCTCCATACCTGGCGAAACAATAAATTCTCTGCGACTGCCAGCACAACTGTGTCTGATTACTCGGAAATTTTTTCTATTTTCAGAGAACTGAATCTCCAATGCCGATTAACATTTATCTTGTGAAAATGCCAGCGGCACCTTTTCGACAGCCCGTAGGGCTGCACATTCATAACCCCCGGTGACCGCAGCCCGA
>CAZUCG010000618.1:0-1931 GCA_964619145.1 uncultured Lentisphaeraceae bacterium
ATTCCAAGAGGTCGATTTTACCGTAGTTGCTCATCAGTTCACGCACTTGGCTGTGCACTTGTTGCAGCAGTGCCTGATATGACTCTGGGTATTTCTCGGGCTGGAAATAGCCCGGGAAACGCCAGTCTAATAGTGAATAATAGAGTCCGACTCGCAGTCCGGCTCGGCGGGCGGCTGTGACGTACTCCTGCACTAAGTCTCGCCGAGGACCGAGTTTCGCACTGCTGAAATCGCTGCACTGGCTGTCGAATAAGCAGAAGCCGTCGTGATGCCGAGTGGTGAGCACGACGTAGCGGGCACCGGCCCGACAAGCGAGTTCGACCCATTCTTCCGCACAATGCGCCGAGGGTGCGAATTGCTCTGCCAAGGGCGCGTACTCACGGGGATTGATGCGTTCGGAATACATCGTCCATTCACCGCGTTGCAGCAGTGAATAAAGACCATAGTGGATGTAAATGCCGAAACGGGCCTGATGAAACCAGTTGATGCGTTCCTGATAGTCCATATTATTCCCTTGCTCGTAGATCTGATAATGTTGGCGGATACTATAATATATTCCGCTATCCAAGGAAAAACAGCCGCCGCACCGCTAAGACCCGGAGCTGGAAACTCCGGCCACCTTAACTTGCAAACAAACACAGAAATATTATAGTATGCTTTTTCAAAAGCAGAGAATTGATTCAATGGAAAACAGCCAAGCATTAGTACAGGAATATATCGAACAGGGCCTGATTTGCGGGGCAGTGCTCTTGGTCGGCAATCGCGACCAAGACCTCTGTTGCCAAGCGTATGGCCTGGCAGATCATCGCACCGGTCGAATGATGACCCAGGACAGTATTTTTGATTTAGCGAGCGTTACCAAGGCGATCGGCATAGGCAGCTGCTTGGCCTTTTGTCACGCCGCAGGCGTACTCGATTACGATTGCGAATTCAGCCGCTATTTGCCTGCCTATCACGGACTGCCCTGTGGACGCATCCCGACGGTGCGGGAATTGGCAATGCATTACTCCGGCTTAGACCATAGTAAGCCGTATAATCGTTTTCTCCCAACTGGGGACGGCGAGGCGATGCTGGCTGACCTGCTTGCCCTCCCTGGAAAGACAGCCCCGGGCCAAGAGTTTGTCTATACTTGCGCTAATTATATCTTGCTGGGGTTGCTATTGGAGAACTTGACCGGCGAGAAATTGCAGGATTTTGCTCAGCGGCGGTTATTCGGGCCGTTGGGGATGTCTGCGAGCAGCTGGGGGGGCGCAACGCCGGCGCTGCGGGCACGTGTGGTGCATCCTTATTTGAGTGCCTCGCCCAGTCAGTCGCAGTTGCAATCGCTGAGCCCTGAACTGCGCCGCCTGCACGAACAGGAAAACCTGCCCTCGGATGAGACCGCTTGCTGGGCATTGCCGCAGCGCGTCGGCAATGCCGGGATATTTGCCAGCGCTACCGACTTGGGCAAATTCTGCCGCTGGATTTTACGCGGCACGGACAGAGTACTGCCGCCACGGACCTTGGCGGAACTTTACCAAAACGGCGCACCAGCCGGAAAAACCAGACGCTCGGTAGGCTATAGCCTTGAACCGCAGCAAGGGTTTTCCGACCAGACCATCCATCATACCGGCTGGACCGGACAAACGCTATGGATTGACCTACAGGCCCAACGCTATGTCGCGGTCCTGACTAATCGCAGCGGCGATTGGGCCCAGGCGAAACTCGCCCGGCTGCAAATCGCCGGCCAGATGATGCAGGAATGCCCCGGTTTTAACGCCGAATAGACAAGTGTTGTTTTTAACTGCGAAAAACGCAGAAAAATGGAGCGGACTGGCGTCCATAACCTAAACTATAGGGCGGCAATAATTCCGAACAGGCAAAATATCTGCCGTTCCGCTGGCGGTCGCTTGCGACCGCCAGTTCCTGGCGCGGGTTCTGAGTCGCCAGTG
>CAZUCG010000619.1:0-1931 GCA_964619145.1 uncultured Lentisphaeraceae bacterium
AGTTTTAGAGTCTATGCCTTGCAAGAGGACTTGCTGTCTTTGCGGCCTTACAAAGGCGATTTTCATATCCATACCAGCAAATCAGATGGCAAAGAATGCCCTTGCTATGTCGCGGCTAGGTACCGCCAAGAGGGGTTTGATTTTGCGGCCATCAGTGACCATCGGCTCTATGAGCCCTCGCAAGAAGCGATTGATTATTGGAGCAAACTAGACCTAGATTTCCGCTTGTACCCGGGTGAAGAAGTGCATTCCCCGGACAATCCGGTGCATATCATCAATTTTGGCTCGTCATTCAGTGTCAATGAGTTATGCCGAGCCGATGAACCGGCCTATCGTGCGGCAGTGGCTGAGAGGCTGGCCGAAATGCCTCGAGAGGTGCCGGGATTGAATTATTTCCCGGTGGCGGCCTCAGAGTGGGTCTTTGAGCAAATTCGCGCCGGCGGTGGTTTGGCTGTGTTCTGTCATCCGTACTGGTATGGTGCGCGCAATATGCTTAGTTATGGTTTAGTTGATGCCATCTTCAAACGCCGACGTTTTGATGCGCTGGAGCTGATGGGCGGGTTTTATCGCCATCAGTCGCGTTCAAACAACTTTCAGTTGGTGCGTTGGTGTGAAGAGTCAGGCAAAGGTAATCGCTTCCCGGTAGTCGGCCTAAGTGACTCGCACGGCACGGACTTGTTCCCGCTCAGCAAGACTAGTGCTGCTAATAGCGAGGGTATTTCTGCCGTCGAGAGTAGTTCTGCCGACTTAATGGGCTGGTACTATACGATTGTATTCGCCCAGGAAAATTCCGTGCCGGACATCTGTTCGGCCATCCGCTCACACAATTGTGTGGCAGTTTCGCATCCGAGCGGTGAACGGCCGGAGATTTTTGGTGATTTCCGCCAAGTCCGTTATGCCAGCTTCCTTTGCCGGGAATATTTTCCCATCTTGCGCCATTATTGTCAAACCGCTGGCAATCTGATGCTGGATTACCTGGCTGGCGACGAGAGCCTGGCGGGAATTATCAAGACTCTCGATGCTCGGGTGGCGGCGTTCCGCAACGAGTGCTTTCCAAAACACTAATAGAATTCGGTCATCCACCTTGTCTGCCTCATTGCTTAAATATCTGCGTCAGGCATTAGTTCAGCCGAGTGAACCAGCCCCAGGACTGCAGCCAGGGCAATGCCGTCACTTTGTGGTTATTCCAGTTATGGACGAACTCTTGGCGCTACCTGAGACGCTGGCCTCGCTGGGGCTGGCATTGCCGGATAATGTAGGCGTGCTGTTAGTCGTCAATCATCACCCCGAAGCCACGGCTGAGCGGAAGCAAAATAACCTCGCCTTGCTGGAAAAATTGGCCGCTGGTGAGAGTTGGGGGTTGCCGTCTCGGCAGTTATTCTGGGTGGACTGCGCTTCCCCTGGCAAAGAGATTCTCCGTGGCGTCGGTGAAGCTCGTAAGATTGGCTTGGATACGTGCTTGGCGACGTTGCAAAATAACGAACTCGCAGAGTCATATCTCGTCTGCCTCGATGCCGATGCGCCAGTATCTCCGCGGTACTGGCAAATAATCACGGCAGGCTTTCAGGCACACCCGGAGTGCGGAGCGTTGTCGCTTGGCTTCAGGCATCAAACGGGTGAGACAGCAGCGGCAGAACGGGCCATCCGGCAGTACGAAGCGTATATGACCCGCTATCTGCAGGGGCTGCAAACAGCCGGCTCGCGCTATGCCTATCATTCTATTGGCTCGGCTATGGCAGTGCGAGCCAGCAGCTACCTCGCCGCTGGCGGTATGCGGATGCCAAGCGCCGGCGAGGACTTCTATTTTTTGCAGGCTATCTGCAAGACTGCCCCGGTGGTGCAACTTGACGAGCCAGTTGTCTTCCCGGCCGCCAGGCCATCAGACAGGGTCCTCTTTGGCACCGGACCGACTATGAGCTCACTGCTGGCCG
>CAZUCG010000620.1:0-1918 GCA_964619145.1 uncultured Lentisphaeraceae bacterium
CAACAATTCTTTTGCCTACGGGATTGTTTTCACGCTGGCGGACGACACGATCGGGACAGGGCCACGCCTCCAGCTTCAACCTGACGAAGACCTGTCGATGGTCGAAACTACTGATCCTTCTCTGCAACGGCGGGAACGGCGATTCCATGCCTGGGCAAAATCGGTAAAACTCAACAACCTGCTGCGCTGTGCACGCATTGCCAAGGCGGTGGACGGAGAAACATTTATCTGGTTGCAGGTCAATCATGGTGCCAGTCGAGAGGTTCCTTTGGAACCGCGTATTTATGAAGCCGAATATGTCGCATCGGAAAGCAATCATAACTCTATTCTGAATTTTTTCACTTCTGGTAATCCTGTGGAAGTCGACGGGATCAGCTATGACAAATATGGGAACCCGGAGAGTTACCGTTTCCAACGTTTTCACCCCGGTCAGCTTGGCGGTGCCACTTTGCCGGGGAACGGCGTTCCAGTGCCTGCCGGCCAGGTTATCCACTATGCAAATATTTTTCGTGCCGGCCAGCATCGTGGACTCTCCGAGATGACGGCGGCGCTGCACATCTTTAACGACCTTCGTCGCTACAGTACGGCGGTAGTACTGGCTGCGGAGGTAGCTGCTAAACTTAGTTTTATTATCTCTAATGACCTTCCCCCGGAAAGTTATGATGAAACCATCGGCTTTGACGAAGAGGGGAAGCCTATCAGCGCCCTAGATCGTCAAGGTGGCCCCGGCACTTTTACCGAGGGCGACCATAACGGCCTGGTTTTCCCCGCCGGTTATAAAGCGACCCAGCTCAAATCCGAACAGCCGATGGAAAATTATGTCACCTTCAAGGATTCCAAAATTTCGGAGGCGTCCCGGGTTTTTTCGATGCCTTTTAACATTGCTGCCGGGAATTCGTCATCCTACAATTACGCCTCCGGGCGTCTTGATCATCAAGTTTATCACAAAAAACTTTTGATTGAGCGCGACACGATCGGCATGGACATAATGGATCCTATTTATGCAGCCTGGGAGCAATACGACGCTGCCAAGCATCCGGAAGACTACAGCGAATTTTTGTCTACGGGTCATTACTGGATGTGGGACGGCTTTGAACACGTTGACCCGATCAAGGAAGCAAACGCCCAAGCGGCTCGCCTGGCCAATGGTGTGACGACGATGGCGGAAGAATGCGCACGTGAAGGCCGGGATTACCATTCCGTGCTTCGCCAGCGCAAACGCGAGATCGCGGAATGCAGCCGCCTTGGCATGGATCCGATGCCCTGGATGAATAGCAAAAGCGTAACGTTATCGCCGGACGGAAAAGACGATACCCCGCAAAAATAGTTTTACGTATATATCAAAAAGAAACTTTTTGAAGGAGAAAGAGATGTTGAACCAAGGATTCCTCATTCAAGCCAATTCCGAGACGCCTGTTATCCAGGCAGCCACTGAAATGGGAAGTTTAACTGCTGCTAACCTGAAGGCGGTTTCCGGCGTCGCCTATTCTGGCGGCCCTCTGTCTCAATGGTGGTCTGAATATCCTATTTATGTTGATCTTGCCGGCTTGACAATTCGGGCACAAATTCCGCTGCTTTTCAATCACTACAACAGCCCCGAGGCTCGTCTTGGCGAACTTAAAGCCACGATTGAAAACGGCAAGCTTACGGTCACTGGTGGTATTGATCCTGACGTTAAAGGCGCTGAAAAACTCATTTCCGCCGGCAAAAAAATTCCGTGGCAGCTTTCATTGGGGGCTTTGCCCTCGCAAATGGAACGCCTACAGCCCGGAACAGAAACTACCGTCAACGGCCGCACCGTTACTGGCCCTGCTAATATCGTCCGCAAAGCCGCCCTGAACGAAATTTCGGTGGTTGCGGTCGGCGCTGATTCTGACACTTATCTAAAAATATGTGCGGCTCTTAATTTATCCAGTCA
>CAZUCG010000621.1:0-1917 GCA_964619145.1 uncultured Lentisphaeraceae bacterium
ATGGGTCAGCAAATTGACCAGTGCGACCGCCATCTGCGAGGTGCCGACAATGGCTAGCGCCGTCAGTAGTCCGATTCGCCAGTCAAATGGGCCGTATTGGCTAAGCGCCAGCAGCAGCAGACCAATCGTGCTTAGCGTAATTGCCAGCATGATGCCGACATAGCAGCATAGTGGGAAACGTCGAACTGCTCTGGTGAAGGATCGTCGGAACGACCAACGGACGCCGACGCTGCGCTCCATTTTCGGCAGGCCCCGATCGACGAGATGGAAGCCGATATGGGCGGCGCGAGCTTGTGTACCGTCGCTGCGGGCCGCTGCGCTCGCTTGCTCGATCGCCAGCCGGGCCACTGTCACCTCGTCGCTAGCAGATTGTCGGGCCATGGCTTCCACGCTGTGGCGGTAGCGGTCACGAGTGCTGAAGTCCATCTCGGCATAGACGCCGGCGGGATCGGTGCGCAATATCTGTTCGACCACACTCATCGTCTCGACGAATGTCCGCCAGTCCATTGCGTTCAGGAAGCGCAAGCTGCTAATGCTATTACCGATAGAAACCTGATCGGCGGCCTGGGCCTGGCTATCCGCCCGCTGTAATCGTTTCCGGGTCAGGCCTTGTTCGGCCAGTTGATGCTGGACCCAGCTCTCCACGATCGCCAAAGCCGGATTCTGACCCTGCAAGCCGCTGCAAAATTCTTCTACGAACGGGTTATCTAAGGGTGGTTCGGACAGGGCTAAATCCGCCAACACTTGTAGGACTGCTGTTGACTCTTCTTCCGCAGCTGCCAGCAGTCGATCGGTCCACAACTTGGCTAGAATGAGGTCGCTGCGCCGTTCAGCGATTTGGGCCGAGACTCGCCGGAGATTCTCGATCAATCCCAAGCGCAACATAATTGGCATAGCCCACAGTTCGCCCATTGTCAACGGAGTAATTGTTTGGTAAGCCGCGACGAAGTGGCTGACATTGTCTGCATCGAGGCGGCCATCCGCGTGGATGATTAACTCCAGAGCGATATCATAGACTCGGGGGAATCCTGCTGTCATTCCGGTTGCCAAGCGTGGTAACTCGCGGCTGTAGGTTCGAGGAAAATGCAGCCGTGTCAGCCGGATTTGCTCGTCGATGAGATAAAAATTATCCAGCAACCACTCTCCGGCTGGGCTGCTGCGTTGGCCTTCGGCCTCTGCTAGGGCCAGCAGGTCATAGTCGTGGTTGAGCGCCCGTTCGTTGTCGGCTAAGCGCAGCAGCAAGCGGTTGGGACCAGGTTTTGAGTCGAGTTGGTGTTGTTCTGCTAGGACGACTGCGTGCTGTCGCATTTGTTCGTTGCTGAATAGTTCAGCGCGTAAGGGTGGTTCGCTGGTGTGAGAACGCGAGCGCTTCTGCTTGGTCTTCCATTTTAGCCGATGTAACGATAGGGCACCCATATTGTTGTCTTTCTCCGCTGATGCTCGAAGTCCGCCGCAACGCGAACGATGATTAATTATGCCACCGAAGGTGAATGGTTTCCAAAGGGGTAGCGATGCGATTGTCACGCGAGACTGTTCGCGTCGTGTTGTATAGTCCGCAAGGAAGGACAAGCGGGTATGAGCTTTAGGAAGCCGATTCACTGAGGGTTTACTGTTGCTGTTACGATATTTCTAACTTTGACTGCATAATGCTGGCTTTGCTATAAGAAATTTCACGCATACTAGCGAAGAGCAATCAGAACAAGCTTGTCGGTCTGTAATACTGATTGTAACGATGCAATTGCTCTTCCTGATTCGTTTCTCTGCGATAGTGAATTCGAACAGTGAATTCGTAATATAATAATATATATCGGGTTGCTCCTCGCCGGTATGGGGTAAAACCCTGAGTTGCTATGGAGTGTAAACCTACCTTAAACTGCAGCTAAGGGTCGGCAGCATGGCTTGCTCAGCCTCCTGCTG
>CAZUCG010000622.1:0-1913 GCA_964619145.1 uncultured Lentisphaeraceae bacterium
ATGCTGTAATGCGTCAAAATGGATTGGAAAATAAATCAACAGGAACTATATTATTTATTTGTCACAGAAGTCTCTGTGGATAATTATCCCTGTTTATGCCATAAAACATAACTAAGATTGATGAGGAGCTATCAATGGAACTGATGATTAATGCCGTGATTATATCTATCTTGGGTATCGGCTTTGTGTTTTTTTTCCTTAGCCTCCAAGTAGTTATGACTAGCCTGGTCAGCAAAATCGCGGGTAAATACGCGTATCTTTTGCCCGAAACAGAAAAAACTCCCCGCCGCGCAGCACCTAAAGCTGTAATTGGCCCCAAAACAGAAGATGGCGAGATCGTGGCCGTTATAACTGCAGCTATTCATAAATTTAACAGCCGATAAACGCGATGGCTTTTACCAGCAATAATCAACCGCGTTATTTGGCATTCGGATATTTTGTTTATACCTATCAGACAGAACATAACCAGGAGCAGTAATGAAAAAAATTCGTTTTATGGACACTTCTTTTCGCGATGGATTCCAATCCGTTATTGGCGCACGGGTAATCACTGCAGATTTCATCCCCGCTCTGCAAGCTGCTGTAGAAGCTGGCATTACCCATTTGGAAGTCGGTGGCGGAGCGCGCTTCCAGAGTCCATATTTTTATTGCCAGGAAGACGCGTTTGATTCGATGGACTTGATTCGCAAGACCGTCGGTGCGGATATCAACCTGCAGACTTTGGCCCGCGGCATCAACGTGGTTGGTTTGTCGTCACAACCCAGTGATATTATCAACTTGCACGCCAAGTTATTCAAAAAGCACGGCATCACCACTATCCGCAATTTTGATGCCCTAAATGACGTGCGCAACCTAGAATACTCGGGTACTTGTATCTACGATAACGGCCTGCAGCATCAGGTGGCCATAACCCTGATGGCACTGCCACCAGGAATGAAAGATGAATACGCGCATTCAGCTAAATTTTATTGTGACGTCCTGGAGAAGGTCTTGGAGAATGGCCTAAAATTCCATAGCCTCTGTTTCAAGGATGCTTCTGGTACCAGCACCCCGACTACTATTAAAGAGACTGTCAAGGGGGCACGCGAGATTCTCAATGCCGCCGGGAAGCACGACTGCCCGATCGAAGTCCACACCCACGACACTGCCGGTATGTCTGTGGCCTGCTATATGGCGGCCTTGGAAGGCGGCGCAGATATCATCGACTTGTCGCTTAGTCCGATGTCTGGTGGCACTGGTCAACCTGACTTCCTGACGATGTGGCACGCATTAAAGGGCACTGGTTATACCCTCGACCTCGACTATGAAAAGATTCTCAAAGCAGAGGAAGTCTTCGAGGAATGTATGAGCAGATATATGCTTCCGCCTGAAGCCAAAGAGACCAACGCGCGTATCACCCTGTCTCCGATGCCTGGCGGCGCCCTGACTGCCAACACCCAGATGATGCGTGACAACAATTGCCTGCATCTGTTCCCAGAAGTCATCAAGGCGATGCGTGAAGTCGTGGAGCGCGGCGGTTTCGGCACTTCCGTCACGCCAGTCTCACAATTCTATTTCCAGCAAGCTTTCGCCAACGTCACCCAAGGTCCTTGGAAAAAGATCACTGACGGTTATGGCAAAATGGTCTTGGGCTATTTTGGCCGCACGCCATCTGCGCCTGACGCAGAAATCGTCAAACTCGCTTCGGCACAGCTCGGCCTGGAACCCACTACTGAAGACCCGCGTTTGCTCAATGACAAAAACCCGGCTTTGGGTATAAAGCAGGCCGAGGCTAAGTTAAAAGCCGCTAACCTCCCCATCACAGACGAGAATATCTTTATTTTGGCTTGCTGTGAAGATAAAGGCTTGGACTTCCTGCAAGGCAAGAAGACCCTAGGCGTCCGTTATAAAGAAGATGAGAAACCAGCTACTCC
>CAZUCG010000623.1:0-1913 GCA_964619145.1 uncultured Lentisphaeraceae bacterium
GCCGTCAGTGGAAGCAAGCAGAGATAATGGGACGCACTGTCAAACCGCAAACAGAAAAATACGCTGTCGGCATTTTCATATTTTGTTTGTGACACTATATTAATCAATTCCATTGCTGTTCGGCTTCGTGCAGCCATACCGGGTCCAGCCGCCAGACCTTGCCACCACTTGGGACGCAGGCACTGCCGCTCGCCAGAGGCGGGCGGTACGCACTATGCCTCACAGCCAAAACAACCTCGCAGAAGACAAAATAACGCCAAAATTCAAGTAATTACGAGACAATGATCAATTTCAACACTGTAGTCGTTGGTATTTTAAGTGTGAACTGCCATATAGTCTGGCATTCCGAAAGCAAAGAAGCATATATAATTGACCCTGGCGCAGAAGCCGATAAAATTATCGCGACCGTCCAGGAGCTGGGTGTAAGCCCACGCGCTATTCTCCTGACTCACGGCCATATCGACCATATTCAAGCACTACCGGAATTGCTGACCAAATGGCCGCTGCCGGTGTGGTGCCACCCGGCAGAATTGCCGCTGCTGCTTAGCCCCGAGAATGCACTGTTACCTTGGTTGCCAGCGTGCGAGAACCTGCCTACGCCGGTCAGCGAAATGCCGCTCTTGGCGGGTTTCAAGATGCAGGTCTTGGCTACCCCTGGGCACACTAAGGGCGGCGTCTGTTATTATTTTCCGGACGAGAAGACCGCTCTCACCGGCGACACGCTCTTCAAAGGCACTTATGGTCGCACCGACTTACCCGGCGGCAACCAGAAGCAAATAATGCACTCGATAAAAAAAATCCTGTTCGCTCTGCCAGCTGAGACAGTCATTTACCCCGGCCACCACGCTGCTTCGACTATCGGACAGGAAAAACGCAGCGGTCTCTACTGACCTTCAGCTAATAGCACATAATCAAAGGAAAATAATGCAGATGGAAAAAATTATCGCCAAAGCCGATGTATTGCTGGAAGCTTTACCGTATATCCAGCAATTCAATGACAAAACCATCTTGCTGAAATTTGGCGGCAGCGTTATGGATGACCCGGCGCTGATCCACGGCATCCTGCAGGACATAGCATTTATGAAGGCAGCAGGTATGCAACCGGTCATCGTGCACGGTGGTGGCAAAGCCATCAACGCCGAACTAAAAACTCTAGCCATTGAACCACTGTTCATCAATGGCCTCCGCTTTACCTGTGAACGCACCATTAAGGTCGTGGACAGAGTACTGCACGAGGTCATTAACGCCGAACTAGTCCGCTTTCTGCGGGACGAATGCGGCACCGACGCAGTATCCGTCTCCGGCAAAAATGTCTTGCGCAGCGAACGCATCAGCAGCACCGACCAAGACAGTGGCGAAGAGCTCGATCTTGGCTACGTCGGCAAAGTCGTAAATGTTGACACCCCGCAACTTGACTGGATTCTGAAACGCCGGCAAATACCAGTCATCACTCCGCTGGCCTGCGACCAAAATGGCCAAGTCTTCAATATCAATGCCGATATGGCGGCCTGCGTCATCGCCGCTCAGATGAAAGTCTGCAAACTCGTGTTCCTCAGTGACGTGCCCGGTGTGCTGGAAAATCCCCGCGACCAGAATACACTGATCTCCACCATCAAATACCACGATATCGCAGACTTAGCTAAACGCGGCATTATCTCTGGCGGAATGCTGCCAAAATTGTCTAGCGCCGCCGAGGCCATCCAGTCTGGCGTGGGCAAGGTCCACTTGGTGGATGGACACCTGCGCCACGCGCTGCTACTGGAAATATTTACCGACCAGGGTATCGGCACGCAAATAATCTGACTCGGGAAAACAGCGCCAAGTAACTACCCTAACTCACCTCAGCCGGCCCCAAATAGTAATGCGTCAGTGAAGCTGGGTAAGCCGATAGCGTAATTTTATCTCAAGTAGTA
>CAZUCG010000624.1:0-1904 GCA_964619145.1 uncultured Lentisphaeraceae bacterium
CAGCGGGCTACTTGCTGCCATGCTGATGGGCGTAATCGAAAGCAAGACACGCATTCGCGAGGACGCGGCCATCGGCATCGTCTTCACCACCTTTTTTGCCGCCGGCGTACTGATGATCTCATTATTTCCCAGTAATATCAGCCTCAAAACTATTGTCTTTGGCAATGTTCTGGGCATTGCCGACGGGGATATGATCCAGATGCTCGCTATTTCCAGTGTTTCACTGTTGGTCATCAGCCTGAAATGGAAAGACCTGTTGTTATATGCATTCGACCCCAATCAGGCCAAGGCGATCGGCCTGAACACGACCCGACTAAACCTTACGCTTCTGACCTTATTGGCTGCCACTGCCGTGGCGGCGTTGCAGGCGGTGGGGGCGATACTCGTCATCGCGATGTTGGTTACCCCCGGCGCGATAGCCTATCAACTCACAGATCGCTTCGGGCGGATGCTGCTCATTGCCTGTGTTACGGGCGTGCTGACGAGTATGCTGGGCGCGTACATCAGTTACTTTCTCGATGGCTCGACCGGTGGATGCATCGTTTGTTTGCAGACTGCCTTGTTTTTACTGGCTTTCTTCTTCGCACCCAAGCACGGTATGGTCGCTTCCCGACGCAAAGCCAGGCGTATGACCGACGCATTGCTCTCCGGTGAGACAAAAAATGCTTCAACCCCGGAGCTTATATGACCCTTCAATATCTTCTTGAGCCCTTTCAATATGGCTTTATGATTGAGGCGATGCTGATGGCCGCTTTGATTGGCGCGACGTGTGCGATGCTGTCGTGTTACCTCGTGCTCAAAGGCTGGTCTCTTATGGGCGACGCGGTAAGCCACGCGGTGTTGCCGGGGATCGTATTGGCCTATATCGTCGGCATCCCGCTGGCGATAGGTGCATTCCTGGCTGGTTTACTCTGCGCCGCCGGGACCGGTTGGATTACCAGCCATAGCCGAGTCAAGGACGACACCGTGTTGGGCGTAGTTTTTACGGGGCTGTTTGCGGCGGGCCTGGTGATGTTCACCAAGATCACGACCGATGTCCATCTCAACCACGTTCTTTTTGGCAGTCTTCTAGGCATTGAGCGCAGTGATATGATCCAAGCAGTTATCGCTGCGGGGCTCACTCTGGTGGCCATTATGATATTCCGTAAAGACATCTTGCTTTTCCTGTTCGACATCAACCAAGCTAAGGCCGTGGGCCTCAATACGACTTTTCTGCACTATTTGTTCCTTGCGCTGCTCTCGCTTACCATCGTCGCCGCGCTGCAGGCCATTGGCATTATTCTTACGGTGGCGATGCTGATCGTCCCGGGCTGCATTGGCCAGTTGTTGACCGACCGCTTTGGCCGGATGTTGGGCATTGCTTCGGCTGCGGCAGTATTCAGTGCAGTTGCAGGCACCTATATCAGCTACTTCCTGAACGGCGAAACCGGCGCTTGCATCGTTTTGACGCAGGCCACTTTGTTCACCCTAGCCGCCTTGTTTGGACCTAAATATGGCCTCTTCTTTCGCGCCCGTGCGACTCGTTTAGCGACAGCCAAACACGACGATGCTCAGCGGGCATCGTGTTCTTCCGTAGCGAACTGAAAGATGCTGAGTAATCGGCAGACTTAAATCGCGCTTTGAAATCCTGCCAATCCACAATCCGAAAGTCGTTTGTTTGATAATCTTAAAGTACATTATGAGGAGTTTAGGTTTTTGCCTTATTGCGGGTTATATTACAGCATCGTCTTAGTGCAGAAATGACTGTTCTGGTCTGGATAAAACAGGCCTCTCTTGACGGTGAAATGAATTTATAACGAGACTGCCGGGAAAATAACTGTGGAGAATAGTGATATGAGTAAAAATACAGTAGTCACTGCTTGTGACCGTAATTATGCTTGGGGAGTATGGTTACTGGTTGTGTC
>CAZUCG010000625.1:0-1899 GCA_964619145.1 uncultured Lentisphaeraceae bacterium
TTCAAGTCATTGAAGACTTTTTATGCTCAGGTCCCAACTTTGAGACGCCAGCAAAGTATTTTTGGTCATTTTACTCGCTCAGGCTTTATTTTCTTTCTGTTGATGCGGGCTATCGGTTTTAGCGTCATCAGCTGGAACTTGTTGTTCCTTCTCGCAGATGGAGTCGCTCTCACCGACCTTTATGGCAGCGTTGTTGAGTTCGTCGCTCTCGCTGGCTAGGGTCTCTTTGGCTTTCTTGAATTCATAACTAGCCCGTCCTAGGGCACGAGCTAATTCCGGGATGCGTTTGGCGCCAAATACCAGCAACACAAACAGCACGACGAGGATTATTTCCGTAAAACCGAGTGACATCTTAAACCTCCGTGTTTTTTTGCTTGAGATTGATATCCATACTACCGGAGCGGAAGCCCTCGATATCCAGGGTTATGTACTTGAAGCCGAGGTTCTTCAGGGCGGCGACGACTTCGCCGTGCCGGTCGGCAAGGGCGGGGATCATCTCCAGAGGGACTTCAATGCGGGCCAAATCGCCGTGTCGGCGCAAGCGGATATTGGCCCCACTTGGACAGATTTGGCGCAGAACTGCTTCGCCGGCCTGAATTTGCTGAATAATGTCGGGGGTTAGCGGTGTCCCGTACTCAATGCGGGTGGCTAAGCACGGGGTAGCGGGTTTATTGGCGCAGGGCAGCCGCAATTCTCGGGCTAAAGCGCGCACGTTTTTTTTATTGATGCCTAATTCCGCCAGAGGTGAAACGATCTGCAGTTCTTGCAAGGCTCGCAGGCCGGGCCGGTAGACCTTCAGGTCGTCGGCATTGGTGCCATCCATTACTGTCTGCAGGCCTTGGCTGGTGGCGTATGCACGGAAAGATTCAAAGATGTAACGTTTACACCAATAGCAGCGGTCGGGGGGGTTGTTTTGTAACTGGGCAATCCCCAAGGGCTCTAGGTACAAAATTTTCAGCGGCACAGTCCATTGTCGGGTAATATTTTTGATCTCGGTTAATTCATCTTTGTTTTGGAAGAGTGAATGCATTGTCAAAGCGGTCCAAGGGAATGTCGTTTCATTCTGCAGTTGCCGCAGCAATGCTAGGAGCAAGGTGCTATCAACTCCGCCGGAAAAAGCCAAGGCGATACCGCCGGGCTGATATTGGCGTAAGAAAGCGAGTAAGTTTTCCTTGCTAGCCATAGTGTTCAGGGCGTTTTTCTGGCCCAATTTTTGCCTTGTTGGGGTTGGCAGTTAGTTCTGATTTTAAGCCTATCCGCGAGTGCGTTCCGAGTGCAGATTTAGCCTGCCCGGGCAGAAGTTCGCCCCGCTGACTTCTCAGCACCCAACTGTATCCTCTGTCGTGCCAATGCTATAAGGTAATGGCTAAAATGCGAAAAAGATAATCGCGGCGGCAAAAAACAGCAAAATACTCTATTGCTGTTGTGGATGCTGGTTCTAGTGGATGAGTAGTGTGACCTTAATGCCCCAATATCGATACTCATTAGTAGCTCTAGGTCGTCTTAGAGTATTGCCGGGAGGATAGATTCTCGAGAGATTTTTTGCAGAAAAAATCACTGCTGATATGGTATTTTGCGATAATTGTAGTACATTGAGAGTGGTTTTTTTTGCATTTTTAATAATCTCGGGTTAGGAATATAATATTATGTCGTTCGTAAAAGATATTGTCGAAGAGCAATCTAAGCAACTGGAGTTTGCTTATCAGATACTACAAGAGGTGATGCCAGAGTATTTTTTCCAGAATGTCGGCGATTGTATCGGTATGATCTTGCCTTTTCTCTGTAATTTAGACAAGCAATCAGGCATTCGCCGGGTGGAACTTAACAACGAGGCGTTTTTTATATACCTCCTCAGTGAAGAAAATGACCCGACGGTGACTTGCCGAATGATGGCTAACC
>CAZUCG010000626.1:0-1889 GCA_964619145.1 uncultured Lentisphaeraceae bacterium
CAATCGACGGCCCAGAATCGAACTGCTGTTTTTAACGAGAACTATTCATTTCAGGCATTATATTATATTTCTTACATTTTATCGTCTCTCGGTAGTTGTCTTATTGTTGCCTGATAATGGAGAAATTGATGGGTACTGTACATCGCGTTATTGTAGAAAAACGGCCCGGCTTTGATATTGAAGCTCAACAACTGCGGGCAGATTTACAAGAACATCTCGGTCTGACAGAGTTACGCGAGGTCAGAATCTTCAAGCGTTATGATTTATCCGGCATCAATGACCAGGAATTTGTCGCTGTACGTGACAGCATCCTGTCTGAACCTAATTGCGATTATGTCTATGAGACTGCTTTGCCAGAATTAACTGGCAGCATTTTGGCGGTCGAGTCTCTGCCTGGTCAATATGATCAGCGGGCCGATTCGGCCGCGCAATGTGTACAGCTGCTGACCCAAGGCGAGCGCCCGTTGGTGCGTAGCGCCAACGTCTATGCCTTTAGCCCGGCTTTGACAGACAGTGCTTTAGCAGGTGTCCGGCAACACTTGATTAATCCTGTCGAGAGTCGGCCAGCCAGGATGGAAATACCGGCGACTCTGGAGGTCCAGAGTCAAGTCCCGGCTGACATTAGTTCGCTGGGTGGCTTCCAGAACTATAGTGCCACAAAATTGACAGAACTGCGGCAGAATCTCGGGCTGGCGATGAGCAGCGCTGACCTCGCTTTTTGTCAGGCCTATTTCCGCGATCAGGAACAACGCGATCCCAGCGATACAGAGATTCGGGTCATCGATACTTATTGGTCCGATCACTGCCGACATACGACGTTTCAAACTATTCTCGATCGGGTGGAATTCGCACCTGGACAATATACCGCCGCCATCAAAGTTGACTACGAGCGCTATCTCGCCCTTCGCCAGAGCCTGGGGATACAGCATAAAAATATGTGCTTGATGGACTTGGCTACCATCGCTGTGCGCGAACTTAGCCGACAGGGACGGCTCGATAATCTCGATGCCTCGGAAGAGATTAACGCCTGCTCGATTGTCATCGAGGCTGAAATAGATGGCCAGAAAGAGCCTTGGCTGATTATGTTCAAGAACGAAACGCATAACCATCCCACGGAAATCGAGCCCCTTGGTGGCGCCGCGACCTGTTTGGGTGGCGCTATTCGCGACCCGTTGTCCGGTCGCTCGTACGTCTATCAAGCGATGCGCATCACTGGTGCTGCAGACCCGCGGGCGAAGTTGAGCGATACCTTGCCGGGCAAATTGCCGCAACGGAAAATCACCCGCTCGGCCGCAGCCGGCTATTCCTCTTACGGCAATCAGATCGGCTTGGCGGCCGGCAAAGTCCAAGAAGTATATCACCCTGGCTTTATGGCTAAACGGATGGAGCTCGGTGCCGTCATCGCCGCCGCACCGCAGGCCAATGTCCGGCGGCAAAGGCCGCAGCCTGGTGACGCTATCCTGCTAATTGGCGGCAAGACTGGCCGCGATGGTTGCGGTGGTGCCACTGGCTCCTCCAAAGCCCATACTGACGAGTCGCTGCAGAGTTGTGGCGCGGAGGTGCAGAAGGGCAATCCGTTGACAGAACGCAATATCCAGCGCTTGTTCCGGACTGCGGAGTTCGCTCGCCTGGTTAAACGCTGTAATGACTTCGGCGCCGGCGGGGTCTGTGTTGCTATTGGCGAACTGGCGGCGGGGTTGTTGGTCAATCTCGATTGCGTCCCGAAGAAATACGACGGCCTCAATGGCACCGAGCTGGCCATTTCTGAGTCGCAAGAACGGATGGCGGTCGTGGTCGAAGCCAGCGCTGTCGATCGGGCTATAGCGCTGGCTCAGTCCGAAAATCTGGAGGCCACGCTGGTGGCTCAGGTCACCGCCGAGGCACGCTTA
>CAZUCG010000627.1:0-1884 GCA_964619145.1 uncultured Lentisphaeraceae bacterium
GAAAAATTTTCTGCAAATAGTCCGCCAGTCGACTAGGCCATTTAGGTTGTGGGCGTTAGTCCACCTCAAGCATTCCGTGCATTTCGTGCTTAAAACTATTTTTTGCTCTGAAAGAGGAACAGCTCGCGTTTGCTCTCTGGGATCGCTTGTCGGCGCAATAGTGTGAATTCCTGCTGGAAGGCCTGCAGGAATCCCTCCAGCTGATAATCAGGGAAAATATCTTCGCGGCTGGCGAGCAGTCGCTGGACTTGGCTATCCTCTTTGGGAACAAATTCGATCAGCAGATACTTGCCAATTCCAGCCAGTGTCCTGGCCAACATCGGCAAGGGCAGATTATTTGTTATCGCCAGGTGGTGGATTAAAGCCAGTGCCATCACCAAGTCAAAGTCACAGCGTTGCAGGAAACTCCCCCGTTCCAGATTATCCCAGCCGATGGCTGGTGGCGGATTAACCAAGTTCACCCGCAAGGGCAGAATATCGCGGACCTTCTCTTTTTTCAAATAGACATAATGCTCATCCACGGCCACTGGGTCGATATCGGCCGCCACGACTAGATTGCCAGCCTTCGCGGCGAGTCGGCTGAAGACACCAGTGTTGGCGCCGATGTCCAATACGCGCTGCGGCGAGAACTCTTGCGAGAATTCGGCTATTAGTTGTTTTTTGGCAGCAAAGGCAGCGTCGTTATAATTAGTGTCGGCATAATAATCTGCCCATTCTGTTTTGCTCGCCGGACGGCGCAGACCACCAACCGCGTTCAGCAGCCCTTCCGCCAGCAGCATTTTGGCCTTGCTGGAGATTTTCGCCTGGCGGGCCTTGGCGGCAGATTGACGAACGTCATTATGCTTAGTTTGCATCTTGGCGTGCGCGAATAAATGCAGGAATAAACCGAGATTGAAACGCGCTGAGAAAGGCAACAGCTTAGCCGCTAACTCCAATGGCACGCCATCAAGGCATTGGGTTAAGAGCAAATTCAAATCCAGGTCGGTCTTAGCCATCAAGGCCAAAGGCGCCAGAAAATGAGTGCAAAACTGCCCGTAGGCCGCCCAAGGTTTGTCGCCAGCTTCTTCAAACGAGAGCAAGTCGATAAAGATTGCCCGACCGTGCTGGAACTGCACGTTGTAAGCCGAGGCGTCTTTCAGCATCATTCCGTGCTGCAAAGCCAGCAGCTGGATGCGCAGAGTCAACAGAGCGGCGTCTCGCAATTGAGAAAAAGACCACTCGTAGGGATAAGATATAAAAGGAATTTTTTCTACCGCCAGTGTCGCGGCGCTGGCAGGATCGGGATTCGCTGACAAGACAGTGAACGGAATAAGATATTTTTTTTCCAACAGCGCCTCTTTCAGGCCGGACTCCTGGAATAAGCGGAAATTCTCGACATAATACGGCAGGACGCTGCGCCGGATTTCACCGTCAGCCGTGCAATAAACATAGCCGGAGGGGTCCCGGAACGAGCCGGCAATGCGTTGCGACGAAACAACATTCTCAACTCGGTCATTTATGCTCATCGGAGGCCTCTGTTTTCGCCGGGGTAGTCTCTTGTTCGTCTAAAACATCGCTAGCGGAGGATTTCTTGCTAAACAAGGCTCGTATCCTGTTTTTCATTATTCCAAAGACGATGATAATGCCCATAAAAGAGGCAATTATGACTTGCCAAATCATACTGCCAGTGCCGGGATCAAGATAGGCGAATAGCAATTCCTGCATCGATATCTCCTGTAAGGCGTTCATAAGGGCTTTATGGGAGCCGCACTTCCGTGCTCTTAAGAGCGCGGGATAGCTCTGGCCCAGGCCAGACACACAAGATGTGGAGCTGGGGCTCCGCGTTCCCAAGGGCACACAAGACGACGAGGACGTCGTTGTTACAGCCTGCTTGGCGGTACGCCC
>CAZUCG010000628.1:0-1882 GCA_964619145.1 uncultured Lentisphaeraceae bacterium
CTGCCGCCGTTGGCGGCAGGCAGGGGGGAAAGCGGGAGGGGCATCACGGCTGCTTTTTTAGGCTTGTTGTAGCATTGCCAGCATTTTAGCGATTGTCTCTTTGGCATCGCCAAGCTGCAGGATGGTCTTTTTGCTCTCGTACAATGGATTGGGGACTCCGGCATAGCCGGGTTTGGTATCCATATTGCAGATTATGGCGCATTTTGCCTCCTCGACCGCCAGCACCGGCATACCGTAGATAGGCGTGCCTTCGGCAGTATTGGCGGCAGGGTTGATGGTATCGTTGGCACCAATACCAATCACCAAGTCACAGCTGGCAAAATCAGCGTTGATATCATCGAGTTCGTGCAGCTGTTCGTAGGGCACGTCGACCTCGCAAAGCAAGACATTCATATGCCCCGGCATCCGTCCCGCCACAGGGTGGATGGCATACCGGACCTTGGCGCCGCGCTCGGCCAGAAGATCAGCTAGGGCCTTCACCTCCGCTTGCGCTTGGGCGAGGGCCATACCGTAGCCCGGCACCAGGATCACGTCCTTGGCGGCAGACAACACAGTCAGCAAATCCAAGGGCACCTCAGCGGCGGCATCTTCTTCGCCGCCACTCGCGGGCGGGGTCTCGTCGGCGGTCTCGCCAGCTGGTGCAGCGCCATTTGCCGCGGTTTCTTTGCTTTTGGCGGCAGTTTTGCTGAAGAGTATATTCAGCAAGTTGCGTTTCATTGCCCGGCACATAATCTGGGTCAGCAGCAAACCCGAGGCACCGACTACTGCACCGATGCAGGTCAGCACCGGGTCATTGATGGCGATACCAGCGATACCGCCGGCGACGCCGCTCAAGGAATTCAACAGTGAGATAGTGATAGGCATATCTGCCCCGCCGACTCTGACAGCGAAGACCCAGCCGAACAGCAAGGCCAGGATGGTGACCAGCCACGGCTTCTGCCAGACTATCGCCGCCAGAATTAACAACAACAGGACAGCCGAACAAACAGCGTGCAACGGCAAAACCACTTGTTTTTGCGGTAGCAGACGGGCCAATTTGCCGGCTGCGACCATACTGCCGGAGAAGGTCAGCATACCGATAGCCAGTGCCAGCAGCCCAGCGTAGTGAGCAAAGGCGCTGCCAGCTTGTCCGTAAGTCGCACAAACCACCAGCGCGCTGGCCAATCCTCCCAAGCCATTCAGCAAAGCCACCAGTTGCGGCATCGCCAGCATCTTGACTCGGGCCGCCAGCATCGCTCCCAGCAGGAAGCCCAGCGCGAGTGCGGTCCAGAGCAGAGAATTGCTCAACAATTGCTGTTTGAGCAGGATTAAAATCACAGCGAAGGCCAATCCCAGTGCGCCCAAGGCATTGCCAGCCCGGGCAGTGCGGACTCGGCTCAGCAAGACGATGCCGCCGAGGACAATCAGCACGGCTAGGATTCCCAGAGAAAAATACATATTATTGCTCATTAGCAGCAGTCCTTTTTGCCTTAAACATCTTCAGCATCCGGTCGGTCACGGCGAAACCTCCCACCACATTAATCATCGCCAAGACTACTGCGGCGGCGGCCATAAACCGATTTCCGCTGGCCACGGCTGCCAAGGCGCCGACCACGGTTATGCCGGACAAGGCATTCATGCCCGACATCAAGGGCGTGTGCAACAGCGATGGGACGTTGCTGAGCAGCAAATACCCCACCACCGAACTGACGACGAACAGAAGACAAAACAGCGTTGCACTCATACTTTTCCCTCCATTGCATCCAAGGCGCCTTGATGTACCAATTGGCCATCGATGGTGGTCAGGATGCCCGATACAATCTGGTCATTGCGGTCGAGCTGTATTTGGCCATCCTTGACCAGATAAGTGACCAGGTGATAAACATTTTGCGAGAACATCCAG
>CAZUCG010000629.1:0-1881 GCA_964619145.1 uncultured Lentisphaeraceae bacterium
AGTACTCTACTCAAATCAACGAATACGAGACATTTAAGGATTTTTTGGGGCAGTTGGAAAGCAAGCCGGCAGCCGCTGCGGATGCCGAGACCTCCGCAGCAGCCGACGGCAGCGAGGGCGCTGCCCCAGCAGCGACAACGCCTGACCCCGCCCAGCAGGCGCGTTGTCAAGCGCTGCTGGCAATGACGACGGAAATCACGACTTGGCGGCCGGCTGCTACTAAGGGCAAGCGGGTCTTCAATGACAAGGATTTCACCCAGTCATTACAGATGCAATTTGAGCAAAAAGGCTCATTGTCTGACCGGCAGCTGTCTGCTCTTGGGAAGATGCTGGGCAAGTATGCCAAGCAAATCGACAATTACCAGGAGCGCTCGCAAGAGCTTGGCATAGGAGCGACCGCTCCCGTGATGTTGGAAGAGAAATGCCCGCAATGCGGTGCGCCCTTGGTGCAGCGTATGGGCCGAGGCCGGCCATTTGTGGGTTGTTCAGCCTTCCCGAAATGTCGGTATATCGCGCTTGCTAAATAATGCCAGCCCTAAAAGTGAGTTGTGAGTTGTGAGTTCACATTCTCCACAATGTCGATCGGGACTATTATCAACCACAATGCTGTTTAGGAGGTGGACGCTAGCCCCCCCCCCAAGTTTTCCAGGACCAAAAAATGTTTTTGTCTTTTTCGACGAGGTCTAAATAGTCATCAATGGTGTTCGGAAAGATTTCTGGTCGAACATCAATTAGTGCGGCGGAATTCTTAAGCAGAATTGTTCTCGGACAAAGGATTTAGTGCTATGGAATTTAGAGTCCAGGATTATCTGGGTGCTGGTATTTCCGACAGTCAAGCGGTGGCGGCCTGCCGGCAGGAGATGCAAACCGCAATTGGCCATAAAACTATGCTTTTCGCCGCTCGCGATTGGTGGTTAGACGAGAGCATCCTGCTGCCCTCTGAGACCACGGTGATTATCGATGGCTGCGACTTGTGCCAGAACGATGAAGTATTCGATACGGTTTTGCGTGGTGACAATATGATCCTGGACCCGGAAGAACCGTTCGGCCAGCCGATGGAAATACTCCCCCTGCATAATATCAATATCATCGGCATCAATGGCGCCGCAATTGTCGGCTGCCGACACAACCGGAAAATGCCGCATCCTTTTTTCGAAAATCAAATCCAAGAGATGGTCGGCGACTTCTGGGGCTGGCGGAGCCACCAAATCGACCTCGCTTGCTGTGATGATTTTGAAATCTGCGGACTGGATTTTCGCCAGACGCGCGGCTGGGCGTTATCTTTTGGCTGCTGCTCTGGTGGATATATCCACGATCTGCATTTTAATTCGCGAGTCAAAAATGGCGACGGTATCGATTTTCGCTGTGGCTGCCAGCATTGCCTAGTCGAGAACATCAGCGGCTACACCCTGGACGATATGGTGGCCTGTACCGCCCTCTATGGCCGCAACTCGAATGAACTCTCAAAGTATCTTTTCTGCAACGAACCGACGAAAAAACTTTTGCGTGAGTCAACTGACATTCGGCAAATGGACATCCACGATATCACTATCCGCGAGTTGCGCAGCAGCGGCAAGTGCCATGCGGTTATCTGCCTGGCGGCTGGCGGCCCGCAAGTCTACAATATCACCATCGAGGATGTCACTGAAACGAGTTGGCAGGGCCGTGGCTGTTGCCTAGTATATTTATATACTGGCTATGGCACCGGCTATACGCCTGGTGACATCCACGATATAAACATCAGCAAGGTCACTGCTAAAAGCCTGCCGCCTAAGGGCGAACCACGGCAGCCTTTGTGGGCAGCGGTGGCCTGCAATGCCGAGGTCCATAGTGTCTGCCTTTCCCAGATCCAGCAGGTGGGCGATGGCCCGGTAGTAGATT